>CANHKH010000317.1 GCA_947460165.1 Comamonadaceae bacterium | reverse complement strand
GAAGAGTCCTTCAAGCTCTTTATTTCGCTGAGCTTGCTGTTGCTGGCTTTTTGCATGGTGCGCGCCCAAGGCGACTACCGGGGGGCCGAGGACATCGTCTCGCGCGAGGCCACCGTCATGCTCAAGATGGACCGCGCTTACGAGTCCTTTGCCACCGACGACACCGACGCCATGCGCTTGGTGCTGCGCACCTATGCCGAGCACTTGGTCAACGACGAATGGCCTGTGCTTGGAAAGGGCGAGCGTGCGAGCACCGCCAGCGAAGACCTGCGCGTGATCTCCACCATCTCCAAGCAACTCGAGCCGCAAACCCCCGAGCAGCAGGTGGCGCGCTCAGAGATCATCCAGTCTGTCAACCAGCTCAACGACCTGCGGGAAGCCAGGATCTCGGCCAGCCTGGTCAAGCTGCCCACGTTTTACTGGTATGCCATCTTCACGGCCTTGACCTTTTTGACGATCTTCGGTTGGCTGCAAAACCCCCTCTCCAAGATGGTCACCTGGGTGGGCGGGGTGACCTGCGGCGTGAGCCTGATGCTCACCGTGCTGATTTCCACCTCGGGCATTTTTGCAGGCCAGCATTCCGTGTCGGCCGAGCCCATTCGCAACGCCCTGACCCAAATGGGCACCCTGGGCGGCTCATGACAACTTTTTCACTCCACTCTCAAACCATGACCATGCGCTGTGCTCTCCAACGCCTTCCTTTGCTGGCCGCTCTGGCCCTCGCTTTTCCCTGCTCGTTGATGGCGGCTGACGAGCAGGCCCAAGTCCTGCCCTCACCACAACGCTTGTTGATTCAGCGCACGGCCGAAGACATTGCCAAGTCCGACGCCATGGCCTCGCCGACCACTGAATCTGACATCTTGGCCCGCGAGGCCATTGACTTGATTCAGGAAAAAAAGTTCAAAAAAGCCTCTGAAAAAATCAACGCCGCCTTGCGCCTGCGGGTGGACCGCTCTTACTACCACTTGGTCAACGGCTTGATCTACCACCTGCAAGCGCGCGAAGGTGGCGCCGGTTCCTACGAATTGGCTGCGCAGGGCTACCAGCAGGCCATTCGCTTTGACGAGTCCAACTGGCAGGCCCACCTGCTGTCGGGCCTGCTGCACATAGACACCTCCAAGTTTGAACAGGCCAGGCAGGACCTGGGCGAGGCCATGTACCTGCGCCCCGACGACGCCGATGTGCTCAACGCCTTTGCCTATGCGGCCTACCGCTCAGGCTCGCCAGACTTGGCCGCTGGCGCCATCAATGCGCTAGAAGCCATGGGCGGCGTCAAGACCCAGGTGGAAATTCGCAATGCGTCGGTCATCATGGCGGCCGTGGGTGAGCCCGACAAAGCACGCGCCTACCTGGCCCAGCTCAAAGACAAGGCCTCGCCCACCACCCGCAGCTTTGTGGAGCGCCGAATCGGTGACTGGCAGGGCGTGCACAACAGCCCGGCGATGCTCAAAACCCAGTTTGGCGCGCCCCCCGGAGGCGGCTTTGGCGCCCCCGGCGGCTTTGGCGCCCCCGGCGGTTTTGGTGCGCCCGGCGGTTTTGGCGCACCCGGCGGCGGCTTTGGTGGCATGCCTGGCCAGCCCCTGCCGCCCGGGGCACCCGGCATGGACAAAATGGTGGTGGTCGATGTGGTCATCATCTCCACCGAAGAAGACTACTCCAACCAGCAGGGCATGAACCTGCTCAGGGGTTTGCAGCTGCAGTTTGGTGGGCCCAATGAAGCGGCTTTTTCAAGGAGCAACAAGACCAACCGCAACGAAAGTGGGGACAGCACGCAAACCTCCGCCATCACGCGCCTGATTTCTATACCGTCGGTGCGTTACAGCCTGAACATTTTCAACATCAACAGCGCCCGCAACGAGATCTTGGCACGGCCCACCCTGGTGGCCACCGCAGGCCGGACGTCCGAGTTTTTCTCAGGCGCCGAGCTCAACGCGGTGGTGGTCAGCTCGGGCGTCGGTGCCTCCAACCCGGTGAACATCGTCAAGGACATTGGCACGACCTTGCAGGTCACGCCCACTTTTTTGGATGAAGGTCGGATCAACCTCAAGGTGTTGGCTCAGCGTACGTTCATCAAGACGCCCAACAACAACCTCAGCGGCTTTGACGCACGGGTTGAAACCTCCAAAAGCCGGGTCGATGCCAGTGTGGTGATGCGCCCTGGCGAGACCTTGATTTTGGGTGGCTTGAGCGAGAAAGAAGGCGAGATCACCCGCGACGGCGTGCCGCTCTTGCAAGATTTGCCCTTGGTGCAATACCTGTTTGCCAACCGCACCTCGCGTGACTACCAAAAATCCACCCTGATTCTGATCACGCCCAGGCCGGCGCAGTATGTGTACCAGCCTGAAAAAGCCCGCCAGGCCTACGAAAAAAGCCTGAGTGAGGAGGAGCGCCCCTTTGCCAGCCTGCGCGCACGCTACGCGGACTGGTTCAGGCCTTACCCGAACTGGGCGTCGGTGTTTCGCCAACTGCAAGAAAACTCGCTCTACCGCGAGTTCCGCACCGGCGACGTGGCGCTTGAGAACTGGACCGACATGCGCGCACTCAAAGACCGCTTGGGCAAAGTCCGCGACTTTTTGCATTATTGAACAGGCAGCATCTCATGAACTTAAAAGCTTTGATTTTGAGCAGCAGCGTGCTGCTTGCACTGTCGCCGGCACAGGCCCAAAACGATGGGCGGCGCAGTTCCTACAGCAGCGATACCTTGGTCTGCCGTTTTTGCGACATGCGCTATGAAGACCTGTCTTTGCGCAACTTCAAGCGCGTGGATGTGACAGGCGCTTTTTTGCACGGCGCGAACTTTTCTTGGTCGGTGCTGAAAAACAGCAGCCTGAGCTCCAGCAACTTGATACAAGTGCGCATGGAATGGTCTGACTTGGATGGCGCTGATTTGTCCAAAGCCACCTTGGAAAACGCCACCATGTTCCGTTCGTCCTTCAGGGGCGCGAACTTTCACATGGCCAATTTGTCGGGCGCCAACCTCAACCGCAGCGACATGGCGGGCGTGAGCATGGTGGCCGCGGTCATGCGGCGGGCCAACCTGACGGCTGCGCGATTTACCAACGCCAACTTGCGACAAGCCGACCTGAGCTACGCCAATTTGGAGAACTCCCGGGTGCGCGAAACCGACCTGCAGGGCAGCACTTTGAACAACGTCAACTTTGAGGGCTGTGACCTCAAGAACTCTGACCTCTCGGGCTCGTCCATCCGGGGCGCCAGCTTCGTGTCCACTTTCTTGCAACAGGTCAACTTTCGCAATGCCGACCTCAGCAATGCCAAGTTCCAAAATGCGGTGTTGGAGGCCCTGAACTTCAGCGGTGCCAACCTGTCTGGCGCCGATCTGACAGGCGCCACGCTGCGCAACACCATTTTGGTGGGTGCCAACTTGTGCAAGGCCAAGCTGCCCGACGGCAGCATTGGCGCTTGCCCCGTTGCCCCAGAGCCCAACCCCGATGAAGCGGCAGCAGTGAAGGCGGCAGCGGATAAGGCGGCAGCGGAAAAGGCGCCAGCCGCTGCGCCTGACGCCTTGCCCGGTTTGGCTCCCCCCCCCGGCTTCGCGCCCCCCGCCTCACCGTCCGGCCTGCCTTCCTCCATGCCTTCGGGTCAGGGTGAACCTCGCTTTCCCTCCACTTCCATCAAGGGTGTCTGATGTACCGCAACACATGGGTGGCTTTGAGCCGCCGAACCCAACTGCGCATGGCTTTGTCTTGCTTGCTGCTTGTCATGAGCCCCCTGGCCCTGGCCCAAACCAGCAAGGCGAGCGCCCCCGCTTTTCGCGTGGCCGTGCCTGGCAACATGTTTGCCCAATTGGGCAAAGCCGGCCCTGAGGGCATATTCCTTGAAACCATGGATGCGGTGCTCAAACGCATGGGCAAAACGCCGCAGTACATCATCATGCCCACAGGAGACGCCGTGCTCGAAGCGACCAGCGGCAAAATCAGCGCGGCCACGGTGGTCGTGCCTTCTGCCCGCTTGGCCAGCACCTTGTGGCTGTCCGAGCCGCTGGTCAACGAGTCCAACATTGTGGTGACGCTCAGGGACAAGGGCTTTGCGCTCAAAAAACTGGCCGATCTCAAAGGCAAGCGCCTGGGTGCGCGCCAGGGTTACCGCTATCCCATGCTGGAAAACAAGCCTGGCATTGAGTTTGAGCGCTACACCACCGACGGTGAGATGCTGCGCGCCTTGCTGTTCGAGCAAGTGGACGCCATCTTGTTCTCGGCCATCTCAGACACCTTTGCCATGCGCAGCGAAGGCATCATGAAGCGCCTGCTGGTCTTGGACAACGCCGCGGGCTCGGTGCCCTTTGTGGCAGCTTTTTCCAAAGACCATTTCAGCCAGCAAGAGCTGCAGGACTTCAACAAGGCCTTGGCCGAGTTCAAGCTCAGCCCGCAGTGGGAAGAGGTGCTAGAGCGCAACGGCTTGTCTGATTTGTCCAAGCCCTGGCCCATGATCACTGAGTAAACCGCGCGCCGTCACCGCCTGTGTGACGGCTGTCTGCGTGGGGCGCTTGGCGCCCCATTTTTTTGCCTTCCATATTTAGGCCGCTGCATCGCTCACCAAGTCGAGTGCAGGGCAGGTGCGCGTGTTCGCGTGACGGTGCATGTGAAGGTAGAACTCACATTTTCTGACAAAGTGCGAGTGGGAATGATTGAAGTGCTG
>CANHKH010000316.1 GCA_947460165.1 Comamonadaceae bacterium | reverse complement strand
GTGTAAGCGGTGTACCAAGCCGGGTTTTCCAGAATGTTGCGCAGGATCACACCCGGCGTGTGCGTGCCGTAATAGCCCTGGCCGATGAAGCTCTTGAGCAACTGGTTTTGCTGAGCCATGCTTTTGAGCTCGGCCAGCGCGGCAGCCTCGGTCACCGGGGCGGGCAAGTCCATGGCCTGGGCGCGGGCGATGCTGCGCGGCACGATGGACTCGATCAGGGCGCGGCGAGAGGCCTCGCCGATCACGCTGAGCATGTGCTGCTCGTCGGTAACGCTGATGCCAATGTGGCGGGCGATGAATTCGGACGGGTTTTCGAGTTCGCCCAAGGGCTTGAGGGTGGACATCAGCATGTGTGGCTCCGTTTAAAACATTCGGCAAGTGGCACGGTGTGCCATTTGCCCAAGGTTCTGAAGGGATGAGAGTGTTGTTTGTCATGCCTGACTAGATCGGGCATCCATGTCTTTCATCGACCGACGATCGTCCTTGACAAGGTGGACCCCGGATCAAGTCCGGGGTGACATGAGGAGGTTCAGCCTGCAGAAAACGCTTTGTAAGCTGTCTCGTCCAGAAGAGCATCCGCCTGCGCTGGGTTGGACAACTTGACCTTGAAGAACCAGCCTTTGCCCAGCGGGTCGGTGTTGGCCATCGACGGGTCACCGCGCAGGTCTTCGTTGACTTCGGTGATTTCGCCGTCCACAGGCATGTAAACGTCGGCAGCGGCCTTGACCGACTCGACCACGCCAGCCACTTCTTTGGCGGCGAAAGACTTGCCGACTTCGGGCAAATCGACAAAAACCACATCGCCCAGCGCGTCTTGCGCGTGGTGGGTGATGCCGACGACGGCGGTGTCGCCATCAATTTGCAACCATTCGTGGTCTTCGGTGTACTTGATCATGTGGGGGCTCCTTGTGTATGAGGTTAGGGTCATTCAATTGGGGTCAGATCCCAACTGTTTGGCTTGAATGGGTGTGTGTATTTAATTGGGATCTGACCCCGATTAACTTCAACCACGGTGGTAGCGGTTGGGCACGAAGGGCAGGGCGCTGATTTGCATGGGTACGGCTTTGCCGCGCACCATGGCGTTCAGGCGTGTGCCCGACGCCGCATATTCTGCCTGCACATAGGCCAGCGCCACGGGCTGGTCGGCGGTGGGGGCGAGCAGGCCGCTGGTGACTTCGCCCACTTTTTGACCGGCGTCGTTGTGCAGTTCAACATGCTCGCGCACAGGCACCCGCTCTAGACCCACCAGACCCACTCGCAGGCGCTGCGCCGGGGTCGTGCCGTCGAGCTGCGCCAGGATTTTGGCCGCACCGGGGAAGCCGCCTGCACGCGCGCCACCTGTGCGACGCACCTTTTGCATGGCCCAGTTCAGGCCCGCTTCGACCGGGGTGGTGGTGGTGTCGATGTCGTTGCCATACAGGCACAGACCGGCTTCCAGGCGCAGCGAGTTGCGGGCACCCAGACCAATCGGCTTGACCTCGGGCTGGGCCAGCAAGCGTCGGGCAAAGGCTTCGGCGGCGTGGGCGGGCAGGGAAATTTCAAAACCGTCTTCGCCGGTGTAGCCGCTGCGGGTCACGAACAGGTCTGCGCCGTCCACCTCAAAAGCGGCGCCGGTCATGAACACCAGCTTTTCCACACCGGGCAAAAGTCGTTGCAAGGCGATCACCGCTTGTGGGCCTTGCAAGGCCAGCAAGGCTCGGTCAAATTGAGGCGTGATGGTGCAGCGGCTGCCAATGCGCTCTTGGATGTGGGCCAAATCGCTGTGTTTGCAGGCACCGTTGACGATCACAAAAATGTCACCACCGTTGGCCACATCGCGGTTCACAAACATCAGGTCGTCGATGATGCCGCCCTCGTCATTGAGCAGCAGGCCGTAGCGTTGTTTGTTCACGCCCAGGCCGATCACGTCTACCGGCATCAGGCTCTCGAAGGCCGCTGCGGCATCCGGCCCGCTCAGGCACAGCTGGCCCATGTGCGACACATCGAACAGGCCAGCGGCGTTTCGAGTGTGGTGGTGCTCCGCTACTAAGCCTGCTGGGTATTGCACTGGCATGCTGTAACCGGCAAAAGGCACCATGCGTGCGCCCAGCTCGGTGTGCAACGCGTTCAAAGGGGTGGTGAGCAAGTCGGCAGCAGCGGTCACAAAAACTCCAAGGGCAATGAAATGCCACAGCACATGCTGTGGCGCTTGCCCTCGCTGTCCGCTTTACCTGAGAGATTCGCCGGGAACATTCAGCCCTAAAGCCGTTTGTTCTGCGGGTTGCTCCTTCGGTGGATGCCGTGGATCGATGTCCCGGCACCTCTCTCCAGTGAGGTAACGCCTTGATGAAAAGCGTTTTGTCAGTCCTTTTGCCTGAGCGTTCAACAGTGATGCCACCGCCTGCGCCTTCGGCGGCCTGACTTGTTTCGCGATGGAAGCCAAGTCAGGCGCTCTCCTGACAGTGATGGATTCTAACCATCACAGCGCACCACTATGAAAAATCTTTCGAAGTGGCCGTCTCCCACCTTAGACACAAGGTCAACTCCATGTAAAGTCATACGTATTCATATTGAGACCGCCGATAAAACTCTAACTAACCCCATGGCCATCAAAAAATCTGACCTGTATTCCTCCCTTTGGGCCTCTTGCGACGCATTGCGCGGGGGCATGGATGCCAGCCAGTACAAGGACTACGTCCTGTTCATGCTGTTCATCAAATACGTGAGCGACAAATACGCCAACAGCGACGACTTTGCCCCTGCGGTGGTCATTCCCCAAGGGGCCAGCTTCAAAGACATGATCGCCCTCAAAGGCAAGAGCGACATTGGCGACAAGATCAACACCCAAATCATCCAGCCGCTGATTGACGCCAACAGCAAACTGGCCCGCAGCGACTTTCCGGACTTCAACGACCCCAACAAACTGGGCGAAGGCAAGGAAATGGTTGAGCGGCTGGGCAACCTGATCGCCATCTTCCAAAAGCCCGAGTTGGACTTCTCGCAAAACCGCGCTGACCACGACGACATCCTGGGCGATGCGTATGAATTCCTCATGCGCCACTTCGCGCAAGACTCAGGCAAAAGCAAAGGCCAGTTCTACACCCCCAGCGAAGTCAGCCGCATTTTGGCAAAAGTGCTGGGCGTTGGCCCTGACAACACCACCGCCAAAACCACGGCCTATGACCCCACCTGTGGGTCCGGCTCACTGCTTCTCAAAGTGGCAGCCGAAGCTGGCAAGCAAATCACCCTCGAAGGCCAAGAAAAAGACGTGACCACGGCGGGCCTGGCTCGCATGAACATGATCTTGCACGACTTCCCCACGGCCAACGTGCTGAGCGGCAACACGCTCACTGCGCCCAAGTTCAAAGACGGCGAACAGCTGCGTACCTACGACTACGTGGTGGCCAACCCGCCTTTTTCAGACAAAGAATGGAGCACGGGCCTGACCCTGGGCGACAGCGGTACCAGCGACCCCTACCAACGTTTTGGCTGGGGCGTGCCGCCACCCAAGCAGGGCGACTACGCTTACCTCATGCACATCATCCGCAGCATGAACAGCACCGGCAAAGCCGCTTGCATCTTGCCGCACGGGGTGTTGTTCAGGGGCAATGCCGAAGCGGTGATTCGCGAAAAGTTGGTCAAGTCTGGCATCCTGAAAGGCATCATCGGCCTACCTGCCAACCTGTTCTATGGCACGGGCATTCCGGCCTGTGTGCTGGTGCTGGACAAACAAAACGCCAACGCCCGCAAGGGCGTGATGATGATCGACGCCAGCAAAGGCTTCATCAAAGATGGCAACAAAAACAAACTGCGCGAGCAAGACCTCCACAAAATCGTCGATGCCTTTGACAAGCTCGAAGACGTGGCGGGCTATGCCCGCATGGTGCCGCTGGACGAAATTGCCAGCGACAAAAACGTCTACAACCTCAACCTGCCGCGCTACGTCGACAGCACCGAGGCCGAAGACATTCAAGACCTGCAAGCCCACATGACGGGCGGCATCCCCAACCGCGACCTGGACGCTCTGGCCGCCTACTGGAAGGTCATGCCCGGTTT
Organism: Comamonadaceae bacterium; assembly: GCA_947460165.1. GTDB lineage: Bacteria > Pseudomonadota > Gammaproteobacteria > Burkholderiales > Burkholderiaceae_C > Polaromonas. The sequence continues at coordinate 623 of CANHKH010000316.1, read as the reverse complement.
GCGCCACATGCTGTTCAAGCCCCTGCGCGAAGGCTATGCCCAGCTGCAACAACCCATGACCGAGGTGAAGGCTGCCGTGCTGGCCCATCCCGAGTTTGTGGCTTTCAATACCCAAGCCACCAGCAGCTTTGCCGCATGGCAAGCGCGCAACCTGCCTGCACTGCAAGGCATAAAGCTGGGCGACAAACCAAAGGCATTGGTGGCGCAACTGGCCGAAGACCTGCTGGCCACCTTCAAGCCCGTGCCCTTGGTGGACGCGTATGACGTGTACCAACACCTCATGGACTACTGGGCTTCAACCATGCAAGACGATGTATACCTGCTGGTGCAGGACGGCTGGGCCAGCGCACGCACCCTGCGCGAAGTGGTGCAGGTCAAGAACAAAGACAACAAACTGGTCTGGCCCGAAGCGCACGACTTTGTCATCAACAAACGCCGCTACAAGAGCGACCTGATTCCCCGAGCCTTGCTGATTGCCCGCTACTACGCCGCCGAACAAGCCGCGCTGGATGCCAAGCAGGCCGAGCTGGACGCCGTGAGCGCCCAACTGGCCGAGCTGGAAGAAGAAAACAGCGCAGAAGACATGACCTTTGCCGGGTTTGAAAAAATCAACGACAAAGAAG
>CANHKH010000315.1 GCA_947460165.1 Comamonadaceae bacterium | reverse complement strand
GGTGTGACCTGGCAGAACCGCGGCAGCAGTTTCTCACTCGACCCCCGGGCACTTAACGCGCTAGAGCCAGGGCGCAAACCCTTTCATACGCTCAACCCGTCCCTGGCCCATTTCGACGATGGTCGGGTCATGCCTTACGGCACCATGGGCGGGGAGGGTCAGCCCCAGACCCAGGCTGCTGTATTCACCCGCTATGCGCGCTTTGGTCAGTCGTTGCAGCAGGCGGTCACAGCCCCGCGCTGGTTGCTGGGCCGCACCTGGGGCGATGTCAGTACCTCCTTGAAACTCGAAAGCCGGTTTGATCCCGCCTTGGTCCAAGCCTTGATCGCCGCAGGCCATCAGGTCGAATTGCTGTCAGAGCCGTTCAGCGACACCATGGGTCACGCTGGTGCGCTGGTGCGCCATTCCAGCGGCCTGATCGAAGGGGCGGTTGACCCGCGCAGCGACGGGGTCGTGGCGGGCGTGTAAAAGCCCAACGATTGATGGGGACAGGGGTACAAAGCTGACACCGTCAGCACCTGTTGGTAGGACGCAAGTTCTGGCCCTTCTCGAAGCAAGGCCAAGGAGTGAGTGTCTTGAAACCCAAGCAATGCGCCACCGTCTACACCCTGCTAGAGCGCAACACCCCCGGGCGCAAGATCACCCGCATCACTGGCATCGACCGAAAAACCGTGTGAACTTATCGCACCCGCTGGCTGGCCGAGATTTCAAATTCCCCCACCCTGGCCACCGGCTCCCAAGTCCGTTTCGACCAGCTTGTGCAAAGTCACCGGGAGTTCATTGAGGCCCAACTGCGCCATCGCCGCAACGCCACCGCCATCTACCAGGACTTGGTCGACTCGCACGGTTACACCGGCGCCTACAACTGCGTCAAACGCTTTGCCGCCCAGCTGCGCCAAAAAGAGCCCGAGCAGTTTGACCGCCTGTCCTTTCTCCCCGGCGAGAAGATGCAGGTCGATTACGGCGAAGGCGCGCTCACCCTGGTGCCGGGAGGCGATCGCTACAAGAAGCCGCGCCTGTTTGTCGCCACACTGCCCCACTCTCGGCGCAGTTTCCGCAGGGTGGTCTGGAAGTCCAGCCAACAAGTTTGGGCGCATCTGCACGAGCAGGCGTTTCGCTACTGCGCATTCCACAGATGGCGGACACCGATTCCACGTTCAGCGCGGATTTTGGGTCAATGCCTTGGTCATCTAGCTGGGCGATTTGCTCATCCGTCAGGTGGTCGGTCTTGAGGTCTTCGCGCAGGAATTTAGTGGTGTGGGCCACCACGCGGAATGGCACCAGGTTGCGGTCCTCAATCGCTTGCTCCAGCGGGTAGTTGGCGGTGCGCAGCGTGTAGTCACAGCCAAACAGGCTGCAAGTGCTGCGACTGACCATTTCCACAGGGGTAGCGGTCAATTCGACCTGAAGGGCGTCGAAGTACTTGAAAAGGTCGCCAGGCCATAAGGGCGCTCACGCGTAGTCGCTCGCAGCATCTGCTTATGTTCGAGGGTTTGCCCATGGTGAAAAATTTCTGACCATGTTGGAAAATAATCTCAAAACTCTTTTGTCGTCCCTTTTTGAGTTCAAAGTTCGCGCTTTGGTGTAGCTTGACCGCTCTTTGTTTAGTGCTGGCATTGCCGGTTATGACACAAAGCGGTGGTGGTACCCAACTAAATAAGACTACAAAAATTATCGATACGCTCTCTGCCGGAGCTACATCTGAAGTACTGGCGCGGCTTTTAAGTCTAAAAATGCCCGATTTGTTGTATCTGCAGGTAGTGGCTAACAACCGCCCCAGCGCCAAAGGTAATCTGGGAGCCGTTACACGCGCTCAACATCGAAATGGTGCCCAGTTTCAGCCTTATCTTGAGCGGTTTCCTTTGCTTCAAGCTAAATTGCGACAAGAAAGCATCACGTGAACTATCCGGACCTTTTCTCTGAGATTCTCGTTGGCCGAAAGACCCTGCGAAACCGGATCACATTTCCCGCGACGGCTGGCAACTACGCGCAGCAGCATGCCGTCAGCGCTCAGATGATCGACTACTACGAAGCCAGAGCGCAAGGTGGCGCGGCCATGATCGTCACCGAGGGGCTCATGGTTCATGAGTCCTCCATGCCGCCACCCACCATCGTGACGCTTTACGACCGCCAGCACCTGGACGGCTTGCAGCGGTTGGCTGCGGCGGTCGAGACTCACGGCTGCCGGCTGATCGGGCAGCTATGGCATGTCGGCAGACAGCAGCTTTGGAACTCGGTGGCTTCGCCGGTCGGCGTGTCTGACCAGCCCGATGCATTCAGCGGGATCGTGCCGCACGTCCTGTCGGTCAGCGAAATCCGGCAGCTGGTCGACAGCTACGCCACCAGCGCGCGACTGTTGCAGCAGGCCGGGTTCAGCGGGGTCGAGTTACACGGTGCGCATGGCTACCTGATCACGCAGTTTCTGTCGCCCTCAACGAACACCCGCGATGACGACTATGGCGGAGACCTGGAGCGCCGCACGCGCTTCGTGCGCGAACTGATGGCTGCCGTTCGCGCTGCCTGTGGGGATGACTTCATCCTCGGGCTCAAGGCCCCCGGCACCGATGGCGTGGCCGCAGGCATCGACCCAGACGAGGCCGAACGCATCTTCGAGCGCGTGCGATCTTGCGGTCAGCTCGACTACGTCGCCTTCAGCCAGGGCACCTTTGGCCGAAGCTTGGAAGATCACACCCCAGACATGCATTACCCGCCGGGCCCTTTCCTGGACATCCATCTGCGCATGCGCAAGGTGGCGGCGGGCCTGCCAGTGATGGCGGTCGGACGGATCACGTCGGCGGCACATGCGCAGCAGGTTGTGGCCTCAGGCACCGCTGACCTGGTCGCCATGTCTCGCGCCCTGCTCAGCGACGCCGCACTGCCGATCAAGGCGCGCGAGGGGCGCACCAGGGACATACGGCCTTGCATCTTCTGCAATGTCTGCTGGGGAGAAGTGCATGCCATGAAACCGATGGCCTGCATTCACAACCCGCAACTCGCGCAACCAAAGGAGGTGCAGTGGGCGCCCAAAGCTGCGAAGGCGAGCCGGCTGGTCGTCGTCGTGGGTGCGGGTGTTGCCGGGCTGGAGGCGGCCTGGGTCGCTGCCGCCCGCGGGCACCAGGTCACTGTCGTGGGACAGTCCGAGAGCATCGGCGGTAAGGCGCGCTTGGAAGCCTCGCTGCCGGGCCGGCAGGAGCTGGCACAGGTCTATGAATACCAGTTGCGCCAGGCGCACAGGCACGGCGTGAAGTTTCGGCTGGGCCAGCGTGCCGATGCTCAGGTGATTGCCAGCATGAACCCCGACGCCGTGGTGCTAGCGACAGGCTCGCGCCTGCGGCCACTGGGCACGCTTGAAGCGCAAAGTGAGCCTGGTATTGATCTGCGCGCCTGGATCCAGGGCAAGGTCCTGGGCACATCTGGCGGTGGGTCAGTGGTTTTGTTCGATGACGACCAAACCAGTGCTACCTACGCGGCCGTTGAGCAGCTTGCACAGCGGTTTTCTCAGGTGACCTTGCTCACCTCGCGAATGCAATTGGCGCGCATGGTGCCGCATGTCAGCGCATTAGGCGTCTACCGGCGCCTGTATGCGCTGCGGGTGGACATTGTGCTGAGTGTCGTGCCTCAGCAATATGCCAATCGTGAGCTGAGCATGCGGCATGTGTTCACGGGTGACATTGCCACCCTGCACAACGTCGACCACTTCATATACGTGACGCCCAGGGCGGCGAACGATGAGCTCGCACCTGCGCTGGCCGCCATCGGCATCCAGACGCATCTGGTCGGCGACTGTCGTTCACCGCGAACCCTCATGGCTGCAATCCATGAAGGGCAGCGCATAGCGAATGAGTTGTAGCCTGTCATCCATCCCTCTTTAGCAAGGACTCCCCATGACATTGAATCGTTTCGCTCTGCCCACTCGAAGGCTCCTGCTGACCGCCGTGGCTAGCGCTCTGACTTGCGGCAGCGCCGCTTGGGCGCAGGACTATCCCAACAAGCCAATCCGCATGATCGTGCCGTTTTCCACGGGCGGACTGGCGGACCAGTTCGCCCGTGCCCTTGGTCAAAAGCTCAGCGAAGCGATGTCGCAGCCCGTGGTGGTGGAAAATCGCACCGGCGCCGGAGGCAATATCGGTGCCGACTTCGTGGCCAAAGCCGCGCCGGACGGCTACACGGTGGTCATGGGCAATCTGGGTACGCATGCAGTCAATGAGTTCCTTTTCGCCACCATGCCCTTCAATGCGCAGCGCGACTTTCAGCCCGTTGCCCTGGTGCTGGAAACAGAGGCGCTGCTGGTCGTCAATTCCAGCCTGCCGGTCAACAACGTCAGGGAACTGCTCGAGCTGGCCAAGCGTGAGCCTGGCAAACTGAACTATGGGTCTGGCGGTACAGGCACATCAAGCCACCTGACGGGCGAACTGTTCAAAAGCATGGGAGGTGTGCAGATCACACACGTGCCCTACAAAGGTAACGCTCTGGCTTTGACTGACATCCTGGGCGGACAGGTGAGCATGGGATTTCCAAGTCTGTCGACCGTACTGCCGCATGTGAAATCCGGCAAGCTCAAGGCCCTGGCTAGCATCGGCGCGACTCGGTCGCCAGCGATGCCAGAGCTGCCCACCGTTGCAGAGGCGGCCCTGCCAGGCTTCAAGTCACGAGACTGGAT
>CANHKH010000314.1 GCA_947460165.1 Comamonadaceae bacterium | reverse complement strand
GCGGGCACCCGCATTGACGAGCTGCGCGTGGGTGGCCAGACCCAAAGCATTTCAGTCCAGCCCAAAAACGACATGCCCGCCTACGAAATCCGCCCTGCGGACGCCCAAGGCGGCCCCAATGCGGGCAAGCGCATGTGGAACTTCATCAAGTTCTGAAGCCCGCCACCGCACAACAAGCTTTTCATGGCCGTGTTCACCGAGGTCTCGTTTGAGGAGGCCGCCGACTTTTTTCACAGCCTGGGTCTGGGGCAGCTGAGCGCGCTCCAGGGCTGCCCGGGCGGCATAGAAAACACCAACTACTTTGCCGACACCGACCAAGGCGAGTGGGTGCTGACGCTGTTTGAGCGCTTGAGCTTTGAGCAGCTTCCCTTTTACCTGCAGCTCATGAAGCACCTGGCCCAGCGCGGCATTCCGGTGCCCGACCCGCAGGCCAGCCCTGTGACCAGCAGCCTCAAAGGTCGCAGCGAGGTCAGGCAAGGCGGGGACATCTTGCACCGCCTCCAGGGCAAGCCGGCCGCCGTGGTCAACAAGCTGCGCGGCAAAAGCGAGCTCTCGCCCAGCGCCCACCACTGCGCCCAAGTCGGGCAGATGCTCGCGCGCATGCACCTGGCGGGCCAAGACTTTGAGCTGAATCAGCCCAACTTGCGCGGCCTGGCCTGGTGGAACGCCACCGTGCCTGTGGTGCTGCCCTTTTTAGAGGCGTCCCAGCAAGCGCTGATCTTGGGCGAGTTGGCTTTTCAAAACCACACGGCCGCGCAAGCGGCCTACAAAAGCCTGCCGCGTGGCCCAGTGCATGCCGACCTGTTCAGAGACAACGTGATGTTTGAGGGCCAGTCTGAAGTGGCCCAGCTCAGCGGTTTTTTCGACTTTTACTTTGCCGGCTGCGACAGTTTCTTGTTCGACCTGGCGGTGTGCCTGAACGACTGGTGTGTGGACCTGGACACCGGCGCCAAAGATGGGCTGCGCACCCAAGCCATGCTGAGCGCTTACCAAAGCGTTCGCCCGCTCACGCCCCAAGAGCGGCGCCTGCTGCCGGCCATGCTGCGCGCGGGCGCCTTGCGCTTTTGGACCTCCAGGCTGTGGGACCTTCACCTGCCCCGCGATGCGGCGGTGCTGACCGCCCACGACCCGCGCCACTTTGAGCGGGTGCTGCGCCAATGCCTGGTGCACAACGCGTCCTTAGACTGAACCCCAACACCCCCACACCCCATGCGCCTGAACCTTGTCTCTCCCCGCACCGGCCTGGCTTGGGCCAAACAGGGTGTGCGCATTTTCTTCAAGCAGCCCCTGGCCATGTCGGGCCTGTTTTTCTTGTTCATGGCCGCCTTGTCAGTGGTCAGCTTGCTGCCCTTCATTGGCTCGGCGCTGGCGCTGGCGCTGCTTCCTGCCGCCACCTTGGGCCTGATGGCCGCCACCCAGCAGGCCGAACGGGGCCAATTTCCCATGCCTGCCATTTTGGCCACGGCTTTTCGGGCGGGCCGCCAGCGCGCCCGCGCCATGATGGTGCTGGGCGCTTTTTATGCGGCGGGCTTTTTGCTGCTGCTGGGCTTCTCCACCTTGTTTGACGGCGGCGACTTTGCCAGGTTGTACCTGTTTGGCGGCAAGATCACTGAAGAGCTGGTCAACCGAGCCGAGTTTCAAACCGCCATGTGGGTGGCCATGCTGCTTTACCTGCCGCTGTCGCTGATGTTCTGGCACGCCCCGGCGCTGGTGCACTGGCACGGCGTGTCACCCGTCAAAAGCATGTTTTTCAGCTTTTGGGCCTGCTGGAAAAACTTTGGCGCTTTTGCTGTTTTTGGCCTGGTGTGGGTGGCGCTCTTGCTGGTGGTGGGCCTGGCCGTGACGCTCTTGGCCACCTTGCTGGGCAGCCCAGAATTTGCAGCGGTGGCCATGTTTCCCACCGTGCTGGTGCTGGTGAGCATGTTTTTCAGCTCGCTCTACTTCACCTTCCGCGACAGCTTTGCCGTGGACGAAGAGCCCGCGCCCAGGGCCGTGGACGAGCTGGCCTGAGGGCCAGCCCCCTCACACCAGCGACAAGCCCCCGTCCATCACCAGCGTTTGCCCGGTGATCAAGCCCGAGGCGGGCGAGGCCAAAAAAACAACTGCATGCACGATGTCCTGGACCGTGCCGTAGCGGCGCAAAGGAATGTGGGCCACCTTGGACGCCACATACTCGGGGTCGGCAAACAAATCCTGGGTCATGCCTGAAGGCACGGCCGTGGGGGCAATGGCGTTGACGCGCACCGTCGGCGCCCACTCCACCGCCAACACCCGGGTCAGGTGGGCCACCGCCGCTTTTTGAATGCCGTAGGGCGTGCCCCGGCCCGAGACCACCACCCCGTTGACGCTGCCCATGTTCACAATGGCGCCGCCCCGCTCTCGCATGGGCGCGCCAAACACCTGGCAGCTGCGGTAGACGCCGTTCAAGTTCACGTCGGTCAGCGTCATCCAGGTGTCTTCGTCGCAGTCCGCAAAGTGGGTGCGCAGCTGCAGCCCGTGGGCGTTGACCAGCACGTCCAGCCCCGAGGTGCGCGCGATGTCGGCCTGCACCGCCTCCAAAGAAGCCCTGTCCCGCACGTCGGCCACCCGCTGGTGCAGGCCCGTGGGGTGCTCGCCTGCGCGCATGGGCGACTGGTCCACCGACCACACCTCGCAGCCCAGGCTGGCAAACCCTTGACACAAGGCCTGGCCCAGCGTGCCCCGGCCACCGGTGACCAGCACGCGCCGGCCCGCCAAGGCTGAGTGGGGTTGGGCGTAGTCGGAGCCCGGCAGGTGCAAGTCCATGGCCGCCTCAGTCCACCGTGGCGCCGGACAGGCGCACGCCCTCGCCCCAGCTGTCGATTTGGCGGGCCACAAAGCCCCTGAACTCGTCGGGTCGGCTGGCCACGATGGTGCTGCCCAAGTCCAGCATGCGCTGGGTCACCTCGGGCTGGCGCAGGGCCTCTATCAAGTCGGCCGCCAGTTTGTCGACCACGGCCTTGGGCGTGCCTTTGGGCGCAAAAAAACCAGCCCATGGGGCGGCGTTATAGCCTGCAAAGCCCTGTTCGGCCACGGTGCGGGCCTCGGGCATGCTGGGGGCGCGCTGCGCGGTGGTGATGGCAATGAGCTTGAGCTTGCCGGCTTTGAGGTGAGGCTGCACGGCGGGCAAGCCCGTCATGCCCACGGTCAAGGTGCCGCCCAGCAGGTCGTTCATCATGGGCGCGCTGCCTTTGTAAGGCACATGGGTGAGCGCCATGCCAGAGCGGGCCTTGATGATCTCCATGCCCAGGTGCGAGGCCGTGCCGTTGCCGTCAGAGCCGTAGGCATAGCGGGCCGGGTCTTTTTTCACCAGCTCAATGAGCTCTTGCAGGTTGTTGGCCGGCACCTGCGGATGCACCACCAGCGCGTTGGGGTAAATGGTGGCCTGCGTCAAAGGCTCAAAGTCATTGAGCGGGTGGTAAGGCATTTTTTTGTAGAGCGTGGTGTTGATGGCGTGCGAGCCCGTCACGCCCAGCACCAGGGTGTGGCCGTCAGGGCTGGCCTTGGCCACCAGGTCAGAGCCCAGGTTGCCGCCCGCCCCAGGCTTGTTGTCAATCACCACAGGCTGGCCCCACTTGGCCGACAGCTTGTCGGCCACGGCGCGGGCCGTGATGTCGGTGGCGCCACCGGCCGGGAAGGGCACCACGATGCGCACGGGCTTGCTCGGAAAATTGTCGGCCGACTGGGCCAGGGCCAAGAGCGGAAACACAGCGGCCACAGCACCCAAGCTGAGGGCACGAAAACAAGTTCGACGTTGCATGAAAAAACTCCTTGAAAAGATTTAAAAACCGGTGCTGGACATGGGCGAGTCGGGGGCCAAAGCCAGCACACGCGCCCACCACCGCGGGGCTTGCTCGGCTTGCCCGCCACTGGTGCAGTAGGCCAAAAATTTGCGCTGCAGCTCGGCCTCGGGCAAGGGCATGGCCGGGTCACCGGCCACGGCCGTGACCTCGCGGCTGATCTGGCCCTCAGGCCACGCCAGCACCAGGCGCGCGCCGCGCTGGCGCGCGGCCGTCCAGGCCGCATGGACCGTGACCTCGACCCGGGCTTCGAGTTCGCGCAAGCGGGCGTCATGGAACTGCGGCTCGCGGTAAACCCAGGGGTCCAAATGGCCCCAGCGCAGCATGGCCGCCAAGCCAAAACTCAAAGAGAACTGCGCTTGCAGCGGCGTGGCGGGCTGGCGGTTGCCGCAGTAAATGGTGGCTTCTTCGTAAATGTGCAGCTCTATCTTGGCGGGCAGGCGCGCTTGAAAACTGTCTTGCCACTGGTCCCTGAGCAAGCTGGCCGCCCAAGCGCCGTAATGCACATGGCGCACCGCCGCGTAGGGCTTGAAATATGCGCCCATCACGTACAAAGCCTCGGAGCCATCCCACGGCACGGCGTCCAAGCCCAGCCCCACGCGGGCATAGCTTTGCACCGCATCGGCGGGCGCGGTGATGCCACTGGCCACCGACAAAGCCGCCAGCTGCCCCAGCACAGCGCTGTGGCCCAGGTAGGTGTTGCGGGCGGTGTCACCCGTTTGCACAGGCCGGTACAAGCTCAGCGGCAGCTGGCAGGCGGCCACCTCAATGGCCGCCACCACCTGCGCGTCATCCAGGCCGCTGGCCACGGCGGCAGCCGCTGCCGCCCCCAGGGCTGGCCAAT
>CANHKH010000313.1 GCA_947460165.1 Comamonadaceae bacterium | reverse complement strand
TGAGCGGCGTGTTTTTCCCCCGCGAACAGCTGCCTGGCTTCATGCAGGCCATCGCCCAGTGGCTGCCCCTGACCGCCGCCGTGGAGCTGGTGCGGCCGCTCTTTTTGGGGCAACTGCCCGCCAATGGTCTGCAACACCTGGCCGTGCTGGTGACCTATGCGGTGGTCGGCTTTTGGGTGGCATTGGCGCTCACGCGCAAGCGATTCAAGTCCTAAGGCCTTTACCCTGCATTTGATAGAGAGCTTGCCTGCAAGCGATTCGTGGCGCACCACAGGCATCACCTCAGGCGAACATTGGCCAGCAGGCTGTCTACAGGGGACAGGTGCCTCCAGACCGAGCCACGCCAAATGAACACTGACGCCCCCGTGCTACGCTTGATCGAGCTCATTCAGGGCCAGCGACAGACCTGAAGTTTCATTCCCACACGCACTGCCCCAACGCCCATGGCCGACACAGCGCCCAACCCCTTGACCGACTTGACACACGGGACCATGCACGCGCTGCACCAGGCTTTTGCGCAAGGCCGCAGCAACCCGGTGGAAGTGACCCAAGCCTATTTGCAGCGCATCGCCGAGCTGGACCCGGTCTTGCGCGCCTTCATCACCGTGGCGGCTGAGCCGGCCCTGGCGCAAGCACAAGCCAGTGCCGAGCGCTGGGCGCGGGGCCAGGCGCTGGGACCGCTCGATGGCATTCCCCTGGCACTCAAGGACAACATCGACGTGGCCGGCCTGCCCTGCACGGCGGGCACGGCGGCGCTGGCCCAGCGTGTGCCCCACCAAGACGCGCCCGTCTGGCAGCGGCTGGCCCAGGCCGGGGCCGTGCTGCTGGGCAAGCTCAACATGCATGAAGCAGCCCTGGGCGCGACCACCGACAACGCCGTGTTTGGCCGCTGCATGAACCCGCTGCGCGAGGGCCACACCCCCGGCGGCTCCAGCGGCGGCTCGGCCGCAGCCGTGGCCGCGCACCTGTGCGCGGGTGCGCTGGGCACGGACACCATGGGTTCGGTGCGCATCCCTGCGGCCTACTGCGAGCTGTTCGGTTTCATGGCCTCGCACAGCGCGCTGTCCCTGGAAGGCATCGTGCCGCTGGCCCCCACGCTTGATGCGGTCGGCCCGCTGGCCCGCACCGGGGCGGATGTGGCGACCCTCGCCGCCTGCCTGCTCGGCCAGGCCCTGCCGCCTGCGCGGAGCTTGAAAGGCTTGCGCGTGGGCCTCTTGCCGCAGGTCGATGCGGTACAGATGGAGCCCGAGGTGGCGCAGGCTTGGCAGCGCACCCGCCAGGCCCTGCAAGCGGCGGGCGCCCAACTGCACACTGTGGCTTTGCCTGCGTGGGAGCCGGCTCGCAGCCGCTTGCAAGCGCTGCTGGTGACCGAGGTGGAGGCTGCCGCTTACTGGTACGGCGAGCTGGGGCCTGAACTGGCGGGCTTGAGCGCCGAGTTGGTGGCCATGCTGCGCTTTGGCCACGGCCTAGATCCGGCCAAGCGCAGCCGCGCTTTTGAGGCGGTGGCCGCCTTGCGGGCCGCGGCACAGCCGCTGTTTGAGGGCATGGACGTGTTGCTGCTGCCCACCACACCTGAGCGCAGCTTTGCGCATGGCCAAGCGGTGCCGGCCAACCAAGCGGACTTCACGGCGCTGGCGAATATTTTGGGCGCACCCGCACTGGCTTTTCCTTGCGCCGTGCCCGGCGGCCTGCCCGCCTCGTGTCAGTTGCTGGCCGCCCCTGGCCATGACGCGCTTTTGCTGGGCCTGGCTCAGTCGCTGGACACGCTGCAAGCGTGAAGCTGCGCCCACCACGGCCCCAAGTCGCCTGAGCCGGGCAAGGCCAGGGTCTGAGCGAGCAGGGCTTGGGCCTGCGGCGCGGCCAGCCCAGCGCCTTCCAGCAGACCCAGGGCCTTGGCGTGCACGGCTTCATTGGACAAAGGGCATTCAGGGTCGCCCAGGGCATGGTTTTGCTGGAACTGCAGTTGTTGGCCATCCTCCAAACCCAGGCTCAAGCTGGCGCCAAAGCGCTGCGGGTAGGCCCGCTCGTGCTCGGCGTCCAGCGACAGCGTGACGCGCGCGCGCAGGGCCGCCACGGCGGGGTGGCGCAAGCCCTCCACGCTGCTGGCCTCCAGGCCAAAGCCGCCGTGCAGCAAGCCCCAAGCCAGCGCGTGCTGCACACTGAAGCGGGCTTGGTGCGCGGTGGTGGGCCAAGGCTGGTCGGCAAAGCTCAAGGCCACCTGGTAGGTCTGCACATGCATGTGGGTCACCTGCGCGGCATCCACGCCCTGGGCGTGGGCTTGGAGCGCACAGGCAATGACCGGGTGCACATGGCGGCACGCAGGCCAGGGCTTGAAGCTGACCTGGTGCATCAGCCAGGGTTGATCGGGGCTGGGCAGCAGGCACTGCTGTGCATGGGCGGGGCTGGGCAAGCTGCCGGTGGCTTGCAGCCAGCCGTGCTCGCCCTCCAAGATGGACGCGGGACCGGTGGCGCCCGCGGCGGCCAGCTCGGCCGCTGCCAGCCCGGCCTGGGTGCTGTGGCCGGCCGCCACCTGCTTGGCCAGGCCAGGCTCCATGCGGCATTGCCACACGCCTGCGGCCTGCATGCCCGCGAGCGCCAAGGCATGCACGGTTTGCACGGCGTCCAACTGCTGCAAGCGGGCGCAGGCCATGGCGCTGGCAAAGGTGCCTGTGGTGGCGGTGCTGTACCAGTGGCGGTAATGCGCCGGGCCGGCGAGCAGGCCCAAACGAATGCCGGCCTCGTAACCCACCACCAAGGCGTCGAGCAACTCGCTGGCGCTGCTGCCCAAGCGCTGGGCCAGGGCCAGCGCAGCAGGGACCACGGTGTCGCCCGGGTGAACCACCGCCTCGCGGTGCACGTCGTCGAGTTCCAGCAGGCTGCCCAAGCTGCCATGAAAGCGCGCCGCATCGCTCGCCTGCAGGCCCGCGCGGCCGCAGGCCCAAAAAGGGCCTGGGGCCAGATGCTCAGCCCAGCGCTTGAGGGGTTCTGCCTCTGGCGTGGCCTGGCCCGCAAAAGCGCAGCCCAGCCAGTCGACCAGGTGCAGCGCCGCGCGAGCGCGGTCGTGCGGGCTTATGGGGCGCTGCAGGCCGCGCACCAGCCAGGTGCTCCAGGGGCCGACCAACACAGAGTCCGTGGGTGCGTTCAACACGCCGGTGGGGGATTGGCCGACTCAGCGGCCATGGAAGACCGGCGGGCGCTTTTCGTTGAAGGCGGCCACGCCTTCGAGCCGGTCTTGGGTGTCCACCAAATGGTTGTAGGCCTCGACCTCAAAGCGGTAGGCCGTGAGCTGGTCCATTTGGCGGCCGTAGCGCACCACTTTTTTGATTTGGCGGGTGGACAGCGGCGCATTGCCTGCAATGCGGTGGGCGGTCTCCAAGGCGCCCACCATCAGGGCTGGGCCTTCGGCCAAGCGGTTGAGCAAGCCCCACTGCAAGGCCTCTTGGGCGCTGAAGGGCTGGCCGGTGAGCAGCAGCTCTTTGGCGCGGCGATCACCAATGGCGCGCGGCAAATTTTGCGTGCCGCCCATGCCGGGGATGATGCCCAGGGCGACCTCGGGCAGGGCAAAGCGGGCGCTGGCGCTGGCGTGGATAAAGTCGCAAGCCAAGGCCAGCTCCAGGCCACCGCCATACGCGTGGCCGTTGACGGCAGCGATCACGGGCAAGGGCAAGTCGGTGAGGGCGACTGCCACGCGCTCAAAAATCTCATGCTGGCGCGTCCACTGCGCGCGCGTCATGCCGTGGCGCTCTTTGAGATCACCACCGGCGCAAAAAATCTTCTCACCCGCGCCCGTGAGCAGCACGCAGCGCACCGTGCCGGGATCCTCGGTCAGGCCCTGCCACAGCGCCAGCAGCTCTTGGCCCATGCGGGTGTTGATGGCGTTGCCAAACTGCGGCCGGTTGAGCGTGACTTGCAGCACATGGTCGCCATGGGTCTGCAGGGCGAGGGTGTCAAAAGCGGTGTCGAGGTTCATAGACAAAGGGTGAAGAAGGTTCAGTATTTCTCAGCCAAGAGACCCATGCCGGGCAGGGCATCGGTGATGCCCAAACGGCGCAGGGCCAGCCAGTAGGTGGCCACGTTCACGCCAATCAGCGGCTTGCCAAAGCGCTGCTCAATGGCGGGCGTGAGCGCCGAGACCGGCAAGTTGGTGCCCACATGGATCAAGGCCTCGGCCTGGGGGTGGTCGGTGGCGGCAAAGCCGGCCATGATGTCCTCGGCCGTAAAGCGCGCCACGGCCGTGGGGCCAACGGATTTGAGGCCGTGCGTGGCCACCACCTCGTAACCGCAGGCGGTGAAAAAAGCCGCAATCATCTCGTCGGCCGGCGGCCAATAGGGCGTGAGGATGGCAATGCGCTGAGGCCGGCCTATGGCTTCCAGGCCGGCCAGCACGGCACGCGAGGGCGTGATGAAGGGGATGCCGCACAGCTTTTCAAGCCGCTGCTCTTCGGCCAAGGCCTGCGCGCCGTCGCCCCGAAAAGAGTGGATGGAGTGGCCATGGGCCACCACGTGCGGCTCGCACAGCAGCACCAGCTCCAGGGCCTCTTCAAGCTCGCCTTTTTCAGTTTCCAGCGCCCGCTTGTAGGCGCTTTGGTCGTCATAAGGCCGGGGCGGCAAGCGCATGCGGGTGACGTGGTTGGTCACGCCCGCCGGGCGCATGGCCTCCATCTCGGGTTGCACGA
>CANHKH010000312.1 GCA_947460165.1 Comamonadaceae bacterium | reverse complement strand
GTGATGACTACGCGGCCAGGGTCTACATCAGCTTGCGGCTGCCGCCCTCTTCCCTGGGCCTGGGACTGCGGGCTCAGCTGGCCTTGGCGCGCGCCGTGTGGGGGTCGGACCTGCCCGATGCGGCCATCAACTACGTGTGGGACAACCGCCAGCCCATAGGGACCACACGCCCCAACGCCTACACCGACCGCGCCCAGATGGTGGTCTTGCGCAGCGGCGACGCCGACGCCGGCCGGTGGGTGAGCGAGCGGGTGGACCTGCGCCGCGATGCGCTGCGCCTGTTTGGCCAGGGGGCCGAGCCCGTGCAGCTGGCCCTCACGGCAGACACCGACAACACCCAGTCATCGGCCCGCTCGGGCTTTGCCGACTTCCATTTCGCAGCGGCCCACCAGCCGTGTGAGGCGCCGTAAATCCAGGGCTTACAGGTACCTCTTGTCACTTTCAGGGCCGTCTCGGCAAATAATGGCAAGGCCACCCACCGACTGAAAACACCATGCGATCCACCCTGCCCCTCTTGGTCCACACTGACTTCCCCGCGCTGCGCCGCCAGGCCCTGGAAACGCTGCAGGTCAACCTGGGCTACAAGTGCAACCAGTCCTGTGTGCACTGCCACGTCAACGCCGGCCCCAACCGCACCGAGATGATGGACGCGGACACGGTGGCGCTGGTGGTGGCCGTGCTCAAGGCGCGCTCCTTCAAGACGCTGGACTTGACCGGCGGCGCACCCGAGCTCAATGTGCATTTCCGCACTCTGGTGCAGCAAGCGCGCAGCTTGGGGCTGCGGGTGATGGACCGCTGCAACCTGACCATCCTCTCTGAGCCCGGGCAAGAAGACCTGGCAGCCTTTTTGGCAGACCAAGGCGTGGAGGTCACCGCCTCCTTGCCCTGCTATTCGCCTGCCAACGTGGACCGCCAGCGCGGCGACGGGGTGTTCGAGCGCAGCATTGCGGGCCTGCGCGCGCTCAATGCGCTGGGTTACGGGCAGCCGGGCTCGGGGCTGACGCTGAACCTGGTCTACAACCCGCAAGGCCCGGTCTTGCCGCCTCCCCAAGGCCCGCTGGAGGCCGACTACCAGCGCGAGCTGTGGCAGCACTTTGGCATTCGCTTTAACCACTTGTTTGCGCTCACCAACATGCCCGTGCAGCGCTTTGGCAGCACCTTGCTGAGCAAGGGCCAGTTTGAGGGCTACATGCAGCTACTCAAAGACGCCTATCGCGCTGAGAACCTGACCACGGTGATGTGCCGCACCCTGCTGAGCGTGGACTGGCAAGGCCACCTCTACGACTGCGACTTCAACCAAATGCTGGGCATGCCTGCCGCGCTGGGCTCGGGGGCGAGACCCCACTTGCGGGAACTGTTGAACACCGACGCGGCAGGCACCCCCATTCGGGTGGCAGAGCACTGCTACGGCTGCACGGCCGGGCAAGGCAGCAGCTGCGGCGGCGCGCTGGAGCCTGAACCGGCCGAACTCACCACCGAGCGCGCCTGATGCGCGCCTTGCCCGGCTGGAGCCGCTGGCTGCTTGTGGGGCTGGCCGCCTTGGGTCTGTGGGCCGCCTACAGGCAGTGGGACCTGGGCCAGTGGCTCACCCTGGAGCAGCTCAAAGCCAGCCGCGACACGCTGGCGCGCCTGTACGCGGCGCACCCGGTGCCCACGGCGCTGGCTTTTTTTGGCGTGTATGTGCTGGCCGCTGCCCTGTCCATCCCAGGCGCGGTCATCTTGAGCTTGGCGGCCGGGGCCCTGTTTGGCTGGGGGCTGGGCCTGGTGCTGGTGTCCTTTGCCTCCAGCCTAGGCGCCTTGCTGGCTTTTTGGGTGTCGCGCTACCTGCTGCGCGGCTTCATGGAGCAGCGCTTTGGCAAGCTGCTGCAGCCCATCAACGCGGGCCTGGCCCAAGACGGCGCTTTGTACCTGCTCACGCTGCGGTTGGTGCCGGTGTTCCCGTTTTGGCTGATCAACCTGCTGATGGGCCTGACCACGCTGGGGGCGCTCAAGTTCTACGTGGTCAGCCAAGTGGGCATGCTGGTGGGCACTGCGGTGGTTGTGAATGCGGGCACCCAGCTCGCGGCCATTGACTCGGCCAGCGACGTGCTCTCTCCCGGCCTGCTGGCCAGCTTGGCGCTGCTGGGGGTGTTTCCGCTGCTGGCCAAGTTCATCTTGGCCGCGCTGAACACGCGCAAGCTGTACGCGCGCTGGCCGCGCCCCAAGCGCTTTGACCGCAACTTGGTGGTGATTGGCGCCGGCGCGGGTGGCTTGGTCACCGCCTACATTGCGGCGGCTGTCAAAGCCAAAGTGACCTTGATTGAGGGCCACAAAATGGGCGGCGATTGCCTGAACCACGGCTGCGTGCCCAGCAAAGCCTTGATTCGCTCGGCCAAGGCCATGCAGCAAGTGCGGCAAGCCCACACGCTGGGCATCCGAGGCGCGCAAGGCGAGGTGGACTTTGCCAGCGTGATGCGCCGGGTGCACGAGGTCATCCAGGCCATTGCGCCGCACGACTCGGTGGAGCGTTACACGGCGCTGGGCGTGGAGGTGCTGCAAGGGCAGGCGCGCATCACCTCGCCCTGGACGGTGGTGATCCGCCTGCCCGACGGCTCAGAGCAGACCTTGAGCACCCGCCACATCGTGATCGCCACGGGCGCCAGCCCCACCGTGCCGCCGATTCCGGGGCTGCAAGAAGCCACTTTTTTGACCAGCGACACCCTCTGGGGCCTCAAGGACTTGCCCCCGCGCCTGCTGGTGCTGGGCGGCGGGCCCGTGGGCTGCGAGTTGGCGCAAAGCTTTGCCCGCCTGGGCAGCGCCGTGACCCAAGTTGAAATGGCGCCACGCCTCTTGCTGCGCGAAGACCCCGATGTCAGCGCGCTGGTGGCTGCCGGGCTGCGCGCCGACGGCGTGAACGTCTTGACCGAGCACCAAGCCTTGCGCGTGGAGGTGGTGGCGGGTGAAAAACGCCTGATCGTCAAGCACGGCCAAGAGGAGCTGTCCATCGCCTTTGACCAGTTGCTCTGCGCGGTGGGGCGCAGCCCCCGCGTGACGGGCTTTGGGCTCGAAGAACTGGGCCTGGCCTTGAACCCCAACCGCACCGTGCAGACCAACGCTTTTTTGCAGACCACCTACCCCAACATTTACGCCGTGGGCGACGTGGCCGGCCCCTACCAGCTCACCCACATGGCCGCGCACCAGGCCTGGTATGCCGCGGTCAATGCCTTGTTTGGGCGCGTTAAGCGCTTCAAGGCCAACTACAGCGCCGTGCCCTGGGCCATCTTCACAGACCCCGAGGTCGCGCGCGTGGGGCTGTCAGAGACCGAGGCCCGCGCCCAAGGCGTGGCCTACGAGCTCACCCGCTACGACATCAGCGACTTGGACCGGGCGATTGCCGACGGCACAGCCCATGGCTTTGTCAAGGTGCTGACTGTGCCCGGCAAAGACAAAATTTTGGGCGTCACCATCGTGGGTGAACATGCCGGTGACCTGTTGGCCGAGTACGTGCTGGCCATGACCCATGGGCTGGGCTTGAACAAGATTTTGGGCACCATCCACAGCTACCCCACCTTGACGGAGGCCAACAAGTTCGCCGCCGGCCAGTGGAAGCGGGCCCATGCGCCCGAGCGCGTGCTGGGGTGGCTGGCCCGCTGGCACGCCTGGCAGCGGTCATGAGCTGGCAGCCGCTCAGTCCTTTTTGAGACTCTCCGGCAGCGCCACCATGATGGGCTGGCCCGGCGTGGTGCAGCCGGTGTCGCAGCAGCGGCCAGGCTGGCGGTTTTTCGTGATGCTGCGCTGCTCGTCGTGCAGCACGCCGCGTTCGAGCAAGCGCTCGACCAACTCCACCTTGGAGCCCACCGGGTAGTTGCGCCAAATCTCTTGCTTCATGGCCGCCGGTGAGCCGCCGCCGTGCAGGCTGATCAGCGAGTACCAGCCGCCTTGGTAGGAGGCGGTCAAATCTTCAATGAAGCGGGCGGTTTGAATGCGCTTGTCGTAAGGCACATCGGGGCTGGCCTGCAGCACTTCTGAGAGCTTGGCGGCCGTGGCTGGGTTGTGGTCTTCGTCGGGGCCAGGCAAGGCCACGATCAGGCCACCCGAGACCTCGTGCGCCAGGCGGTGCATGTCGTAAATTTGCGTGGCCAGCAGCAGCTTGCCGATGTTGCTGTACACAGGGTCGGGCATGAAGGTGCCGCTGTGCTCGTCGCGTGTGGCGTACACGCTGGCAGCCACGCCGCAGGCATAAAAACCCTCGGTGATTTTGATGAGCTCGACCATGGGCTCGCGCAGATTGCTCTTGGTGTCCGGGTCCAGGCCGTTGGCCTCGCACATGAGCGCGCCCGCGCCTATGAGCAAATCTCCAAAGCCAGCGCGCGCGCCTATGCAGCTGTGCCTGTGGTGGGTGGCGTAGCTGTAGGTGAGCACCTGGCTGTGCTCCCACTGGCCCTCGTAAAACACGCGCTCCCAGGGCACAAAGACCTTGTCAAAGATCACCACCGCCGTGGCCTGGCCGTACTTGCGCGAAAACAGCGCCTCGCCGTGCTCGAGCTTTTCACCGGGCCGGCCGGCCGGCCGCGAGACCATGGTGATGCCAGGCGCGTCCACGCGCACGGCGCAGCACACGGCAAAGTCAGCGTCGTCGCGCCCCATTTGCCGGCTGGGCATGACCACCAGCTCGTGCATGTAAGGCCCGCCGGTGACG
>CANHKH010000311.1 GCA_947460165.1 Comamonadaceae bacterium | reverse complement strand
TTCGGCCACCAAAAGCGGTCCCAGCACCTGGCCCAGGCCGTAGGTGGCAGTCAGCAGGCCCATGAAGCCGGCGGCTGTGCCGCCCTTGATGCGGCGGGCCTCTTGCATCGCAAAAAAGCTGATCGCCGAAAAGGGCAAGCCCAGCAGCACGCTGCCCAGCACAAAGCCTGGCACGCTGGGGCTCCAGAGGCCCACGGCGATGCCCACGGCCTGCACCAAGTAACTGGCCACCAGCAGGCCGCGTTTGTCCAGCGCAGTCGGCAAGCGCGTGGACAGCAGCGCGCCCGCCGCCACCCCCAGGCCAAAGAGCGGCCAGAACAGGTCCAGCCAGACCGAGCCGGGCAGGGCCGTGCGTGCGATCACTGGCAAAAAGGTGGCGCTGATGATGTAGCCAAAGCCGGCCAGGCCATAGCCCAGCACCAGCAGGCTTTGCTCGGTCAGGCCATGTCCGGCGGTGGCAGTGTCGGCCGACTGCGCGGCCGGGGCCAGACGCTCCTCGCGGCTGGCGGGCTCGCCCAAGACCGGCCAGACCAGGGCCGTGCCCAACACCGCCAGCACGCCCATGCTCAGCCAGGCCGCAGGTGAGCTCCACTCATGCGCCAGCATGCTGCCACCGGCCAGGCCGCTGATGGCAATGCCCACCCCCGGGCCCATGTAGATCAGGCCGCCCCAGCTTGGCTTGCCCAGTCGCGTCAGTTGCGACAAGCACCAGCCCGAGCTGTAGACAAACACCAGCGCGCTGGCCAGGCCTGCGGCCAGGCGCATGCCTGGCCAGGCTGAGGGCCAGGGCAGGGCCATGGCCAGGGTCAGCACCACGGTGGCCAGCAGACCCAGGCGGATGAGCAGGGCGAAACTCACACCAGGGGCCTGGCCCAGGGCGCGGGGCATTTGCCGCCACAGCCAGGGCTGCAGCCCACAGGCCAGCGCGCCCAGCAGGTAACCCAGGTAGTTGCTGCTGGCCAGCCAGCTGGCCTGACGCAGGTCGAGCAGGCCGCCTTGCAGCATCAAGGGCAGCAGGGGCGTGAAGGCAAAGCGCCCCAGGCCTATGGCCACGGCCAAACCCACCAAGCCGGCCCCGGCCACGCGCCAGGCGCGGGCCTCAGCGGAAGCTGGCAAAACAATCGTCCAGGCGGGCAATCCAGCCGGCCTGGGTGGCCGCGTCCACAAAGCTCGCTTCTAAGCTGTTGCGGGCCAGGCGGTAAGCGTCATTCGCGTCCAGGGGCAAGGCGGCAAAGGTCTGCACAAAATTCTCGTTCATGTAGCCGTCAAAGTAGGCCGGGTCGTCCGAGTTGATGGTGACTGCCAGGCCCGCGTCCAGCAGGCGCTTGAGCGCGTGCTGGCCCAAGTCGGGGTAGACGCACAGCTTGATGTTGGACAGCGGGCACACCGTGAGTGGCACGCGCTCGCGGGCCAGGCGCGCCATCAGCGCGGGGTCTTGGAGGGCTTGCACGCCGTGGTCAATGCGCTCAACTTGGAGCACATCGAGCGCGGTCCATATGTAGGCGGGTGGTCCTTCTTCGCCAGCGTGCGCCACCACATGCAGGCCCAGGGCGCGGCAGCGGGCAAACACGCGGGCGAATTTTTCAGGCGGGTGGCCCAGCTCGCTGGAGTCCAGGCCCACGCCGATGAACTGGTCTTTGAAGGGCAGGGCGGCTTCCAGTGTGTCAAAGGCCGCCTCTTCGCTCAGGTGGCGCAAAAAGCACAGGATGAGCGCCGAGCTCACCCCCAGCTGGGTGCGCGCGTCTTGGCAGGCGCGGTGCAAGCCGGCCATGACGGTGGCCATGGCCACGCCCCGGTCGGTGTGCGTTTGCGGGTCAAAAAACAACTCCGCGTGCACCACCCGGTCGGCCGCCGCCCGCTCAAAGTAGGCCCAGGCCATGTCGTAAAAGTCCTGCTCTTGCAGCAGCACGCTGGCGCCGGCGTAGTAAATGTCCAAAAAGCTTTGCAGGTCGGTGAAGGCATAGGCCTGGCGCAGCGCCTCCACGCTGGGGTAAGCCAGCTGCACGCCATTGCGCGCGGCCAGCTTGAAGATGAGCTCGGGCTCCAGCGAGCCTTCAATGTGGATGTGCAGCTCGGCCTTGGGCATGGCCCGCAGCAGTTCGGGCAGACGTTCTGAGGCGATGGTCGGCAAGGGGGTCATGGGCAAACTCCGTAGGTGATGCCTAATCGCCGCAAGTGGCGGCGGTAGGCAGATGAGAGGCGATCGGCCACCGTGTGCAGCTCAGCGTGCAGGGCCAGTGGCAAGCGCTTGGGGCTTTGTGATTCCAGCACCGGCTGGTCTTGGGTGAAGATGGTGTGCTGGAAGGCGCGCAAGGCCTCGTCAGGCGTCTCGGTGTCGGCCACCGCCAGCCTGAACCACACGCGGCAGGTCTCGGGCGTGAGCGGGCAAATGAACAGGCCAATGGACTCGCGCCAGTGGTCCACTGCCGTGCTGCCGGCCTCGGGCACCTTGGCCAACACCGCCGCAAAAGGCGCGGTGAGTTCGTAGCTGTACTCCACCTGCGCCGGCGCCAGGGAGTGCAGGTTGGAGCGCGGCTGCCAGGCCTTGCAGCCGGTGGCGCGCAGGCCGGTGGCGGTCTCTTGCACGCTGTAGTCCTCCACCGAGGTGAGCGAGCGGCTGCCCAGCCAGCCCTCGTGCACAAAGCTGAAATGCGCCATGTCCAAGAAGTTTTCCACCACGCGCGGCGCGCTGGTGGCCACCTCGTAGGGGCCGCAGTTGAGTTGGCGCAACTCGCCCGCCTCAAAGTGGGGGAGGCGCGTGTCCTCGCCTTGGGGGCTGTCCAGCCTCACCCACACCAGGCCATGGGCTTCGCGGGCCTCAAAGGCGGTGGCGCGGTGGCCGGGGGGCGGCGTGAACTCTGGCAGGGCCGGCACCAGGCGGCATTGGGCCTGCGCATCGAACTGCCAGCCGTGGTAGGCGCATTCCAGGCGGTTGTGCTGCACCCGCCCCAGCGACAAGCGCGCACCCCGGTGCGGGCAGCGCTCGTCCCAGGCCTGCACCTGGCCGCTGTCGTCGCGCCAGAGCACCAAGTCCTGCTCCAGCAGGCTGGCGGCCAGTGGCGCCTGGCCCACGGCTTCGCTCAAGGCGACGGGATGCCACAAGGTTTTTTCGATCATGGGGGAAATCATCGCTCAGAACGGCAGGGGCTTGGCCGGGGTCGATGTTCTTTGGGAAAAGACACGGATTTTGATAACTTATGCACCGAGGATTTTCACCAAGTTCAGGTTGCAGACCCGGCAAAGAAGCACGGGCATTGGCGGGTTTATCTGATCGGGTCGTCTCAAAATGAGTGCAAAAATACTCTTTTAAGCCTGCGTCTTCCTTCCCCATAAGCACTGCGATGCAGCAAGTGCTGCCCGGGGCACATCGGTGGCCTCTGCGGGTCGCCAAGGCTGTCACCACACACCGAAGAAAGCCCCAGATGCTCATCATCCACGCCCACCCCAGGCCCTCGCAGTCGCGCGTGGTCAAGCAGCTGCTGGGGGTGCTCGCGGCCCAGCCCGGGGCTGAGCTGCGCTCGCTCTATGAGCTTTACCCTGACTTCGACATTGACGTGGAGGCCGAGCAACAGGCTTTGTTGCGTTGGCAAAAAATCATCTGGCTGACGCCGGTGCACTGGTACAGCGTGCCGTCCTTGATGAAGCACTGGATAGACCAGGTGCTGGTCCTGGGTTGGGCCTACGGCCAGGGCGGCGATGCGCTGCGCGGCAAAACCTGCTGGTGGGTCAGCAGCGCGGGCGGCGCGCACGAGGCCTACAGGCCGCAAGGCCTGCACGGGCGCCACTTTGCCGACCATGTGGCCCCGTTGGCGCAAACCGTGCGTTTTTGCGGCATGCAGTGGTGGCCGCCCTTTGTGGCGCATGGCGCGCACGCCACCACCGACGCGGCCATTGCACAGGCTTGCGCGCAATTGCGCACCGACTGCCAGGCATTTTTGCAAGCCCCAGCCCCTCATGGAGACGCGCCATGAACCAGGCCATTTTGTTTTTGGGGGCGGCCTTGGTGTTCGTGCCCTTGGCGGTGCGCCTGGGCCTGGGCTCGGTGCTGGGTTACCTGCTGGCGGGCGTGGTCATCGGCCCCATGGCGCTGGGGCTGGTGAGCGATCCGCAGGCCATGCTCCATGTCTCTGAACTGGGCGTGGTGCTCATGCTGTTTGTCATTGGCTTGGAGCTGGAGCCCCAGCGCCTGTGGGCCATGCGCGGCATGGTTTTTGGCGGTGGCACGGCGCAAATGGGAGTGTGCGCCGCCGCCGTGGGCGCGCTGGGCTGGGCCCTGGGCTGGACTTGGCAGGCCAGCTTGATAGGCGCTCTGGCCTTGGCGCTCTCGTCCACCGCCATCGTGGTGGCCCTGCTGCAGGAGCGCAACCTCATGCCCGCGCCGCTGGGCCGCCACGGCTTTTCCATGCTGCTCTACCAAGACATGGCCGCCATTCCCTTGCTGGCCCTGGCGGCGGTGCTGGGCCAGGCCGCGCCGCCCTCGGCGTCGCCCGCCGCTGCGGCCTCGGTCGCCTGGTGGTGGCAACTGGGCGCGGTGGCCGCGGTGGTGCTGCTGGGCCGCTATGTGGCTTATCCGGTGATGCACTTTGTGGCCCGCATGCAGGTGCGCGAACTCTTCACCGGCTTTGCGCTGCTCTTGGTGCTGGGCGTGGCCGCGCTGATGGGGCAGGTGGGTTTGTCCA
>CANHKH010000310.1 GCA_947460165.1 Comamonadaceae bacterium | reverse complement strand
GGAGAACTTTTGCTGGGAATGGGAGGTGCTCAAGCACATGACCGCGCATGTGGACAGCGGCGAGCCGCTGCCCCGCGCCCTGTTCGACAAAATGCTGGCAGCCAAGAACTTCCAAAGCGGCTTGCAAACCATGCGGCAAGTCGAGTTCGCGCTCTTTGACATGCTGATGCACACCCAGCATGACCCGCAAGGCGAGGTGATGGACCTGCTGCGCGAGGTGCGCGCCGAGGTGGCGGTGATCCAGCCACCGGCCTACAGCCGCACGGCCCACACCTTCAGCCACATCTTTGCCGGCGGCTATGCGGCAGGCTACTACAGCTACAAATGGGCAGAACTGCTCTCGGCCGACGCCTACGCCGCCTTTGAGGAAGCCGCAGGCCAGGCGGGCAGCCCCTTGAGCGTGGACATAGGCCGGCTCTACCGCCAGCACATCCTGGAGGTGGGCGGCAGCCGGCCTGCCATGGACAGCTTCAAGGCCTTCCGGGGGCGGGAGCCGCAAATTGATGCCTTGCTGCGGCACCAAGGCATGGCCTGAACTTGGGCCAAGGTTTGAGGCGCTCCAGCGCCTTGCCCCTGAGCCACAGCACCGCCTGAGCGCAAGGCGGTGAGCCAGCCTTTATGGCGGCCTGTGCAGGGCCCTGGGCCTGTCAACGCGCTGCCTCAGCCCAGGCGCTCAATATCTACAGGCTGCAGCTGTTTCAACACATGCTCGGCAAAAGCATGCGCAATCACCGGCAACTGCCTTTTGGCCAAACGGGCCATGAGGATGTGGCCGGTCGGAAATCCTGGGTCTGCGATTTGGCGCGTCACCAACTGGCCAGCGTCGGTCACGGCGCCGCTTTCAAACTGGAAAGTCACCGCCTGCTCGTGGTAGATGCAGCCCCGCAGCAGCTCAAAGCTGTTGCTTTCGATGGCCGGCTTGAACACCATAGAGCGACGCAACAAAAAGCGCTCCAGTGTTTGTCGGCCCGCGGTTTCGCGGTTAGGCAAGGCCAATGGAAAGTCAATGCAATCGGCCAGCCGGACCGCCGGGCCGCGCTGGGCCAAGGGGTGATTGCGGTGCATCACCGCCAGCAGCTTTTGCTCGTGAAACACGATGGGGTGCAAGTCGGGTTCGGCGTCTAGGTTGAAGACCAGGATCAAGTCGGTTTCCATGGCACGCAAGGCCGTCAGCGCCTGCACATGGTCGCCCACCTGCACCTGAAACTCGACCAGCGGGTGAAGCTGACGAAACGAGGCCATGGCCTGGGGCACAAAACTGGGCGCCAAGCCCTGGCTGGTGATGAGTTTGACCGTGCCGCGCCTCAAGCCTTTGAGGTCTTCAATGCGTGAGCGCACCTGCTCGAGCTCGACCTGCCTGGAGCGCACATAGGCAATGAACATCTCGCCTGCGGCGGTCAGGCGCATGCCGCGAGGCAATCGCTCAAAAAGAGGCGCGTCCAGCTCTTGCTCGATGTCCTGCAAACGCCGGTTGACCGCGGACGGCGCCACATGCAGGCGCTCTGCCGCCGCCCGTATTGAGCCAGAGCGGGCGATTTCGTCCACATAGCGCAGAAATCTCAAGTGGTTCATCCACCGCATCGAAAGCATGATTGATGCCTAAAACGCAATGCTGCGAGCGTCATTTGGCATCTTTAGAGAACGCTTTCTGGCATCGGAGGTGCAAGAGCTTCCACCATGAAGTCGCCCCACTCGCCCTCACGCACCAAAGCCAGGCCGGCTGCGCCCTCGACCGGCAGCAACGCACCATTTGAGGGCAAGCTGCCGCACCCTGAGCGTGCGCAGAAGGCGAAATCACCTGTCCAGACAGGCTGGCAATCCAAAGCCGATGGGGTGAGCCTGCTGCGCCCGGCCCGCCAACCCAAACCGGTGTGGCTGCAAGCGCGCCCGCAAAAACTGGAGATAGACCTGCACAAAAGCGCGCTGGTGGTGGTCGATATGCAAAACGACTTTTGCCACCCCGAGGGCTGGTTCGGGCAAAAAGGCGTGAGCATGCGCGCCACCCGCAAGCCCATCCCCATGCTGCAAAAGCTGCTGCCGCTGTGGCGTGCTGCCGGCGGGCGGGTGGTCTGGCTCAACTGGGGCGTGCGCCCTGACCGGCTCAACCTGCCAGACAGTGTGCTCTTCAAGGCCAAGGTCGACGCCCAGGGCCAACTCACCGGCGTCGGCTATGCCGAAACATCCCCCGTGGACCGGGGCCCCAGCCTGGTGCCTGGCCACTGGGGTGCACAGGTGGTCGACGAGCTGCCCCTGGCCGCCACCGACATCACCGTGTTCAAGCACCGCCTGAGCGGCTTTCACGACAACGAGCTCGACAGCCTGCTGCGCCAGCAAGGCATCAGCACCTTGCTGTTTGCCGGCATCAACACCGACCGCTGCGTCTTCTCCAGCCTGCAAGACGCCGGCTTTCTGGGCTACGACTGCGCCCTGCTCGAAGACGCCTGCTCTACACCCTCCCCGGCTTATGTGAGCCGGGCCATCTTGTTTCTGGTGGAAAAGCTGCACGGCTTTGTCGCCAGCGCCCAGGCCCTCACCGTTTCATTGACCCCCCAAGGAGCTCGTTCATGACTGCTGCAATCCCTGTGTTTTCCCTGCGCCGCCCCATTGGTCTGTGCAGTGCCGGTGTTTTGTTGAGCTTGGCCTGCGCCAGCGCCTCGGCTCAGGCACCGACCAAGATCAAGTTCACCCTGGACTGGAAGATCCAGGGCGTGCACGCCTGGATCTACTGGGCCAAGGACAAGGGCCTGTTCAAGGCCGAAGGCCTGGACGTGGAGATCGACCAGGGCAATGGCTCGGCCGCGGCCGTCACGCGGGTGATGTCGGGCAGCTACCAGGCCGGCATAGGTGACATGAACGCCATCATCCAAAACGCCTCGCTCAAGCCGGGCGAGGCACCGGTGATGGTCTACATGGTCTACAACCGCGCCCCGTTTGCGCTGATCACCAAGGCCAGCAGCGACATCAAAACCCTCAAGGACCTGGAAGGCAAGACCCTGGGCTCGCCCGCCGGCAGCGCGGCCTTGGCGATCTTTCCGGCCCTGGCCAAGAAAAACGGCCTGGACGAGAAAAAGATCACCTGGATCAACATGGCGCCCAACTTGCAGGAGCAGATGATGCTGCAAGGCCAAGTGGCTGCGTCGGCGGTGTTCTCGGCCACCAGCTACATGAACCTGGTCTCGCAAAACGTCGACCCCGACAAAGACATCCGCTGGATCTTCTACAACGACCACGGCCTGGACCTCTACAGCAACGGCATTTTGGTCTCGGGAAAACTGCTCAAGGACAACCCCAAGGCCGTCAGCAGCCTGGTCAAGGCGCTGAACACGGGCTTCAAGGAGTGCGTGGCCCGCATCGATGCCTGCATCGACAACCTGGCGGTCAACGAGCCCTTGATCAACAAGGACATAGAAAAGCGCCGCCTGACTTACGTGCTCAAGACCTCGGTGCTCACGCCTGAAACCGCTGAGCTGGGTCTGGGCGATGTCAAGGACGCGCGCATGAGCAACGCCATTGCGCAAATCGCTCAGAGTTACAACCTGCAGCGACTGCCGGCGGTCAGCGAAGTGTTCAGCCGAATAGCGCTGCCCTCCAAAGCCGATCGAACGATCAAGTAAGTCGCCTCTTTCAGCCTGCCAGACTGATTTAGCACGAAAGAGTCCACCATGACCGAGCCCTGGTTCATCACCAACGCCCGCCTGCCCGGCCGCGCCGGCCTCTGGCGCATAGGCATCGCCGGCGCCCACATAGCCAGCGTGCAGCCGCAAGACGACGCCGGCGCGCGCGACCTGGGCCCCGCCTGGGACGCGGCCGGCCGCCTGGTCTCGCCCGGCTTTGTCGACCCTCACCTGCACCTGGACAAATGCCTGACCAGCCAGCGCAGCCAGGGCGCGGCCAGCAACTTGGACGAAGCCATACGCGCGGTGCGCGCCATCAAGGCCGGCTTTACCGTGGCCGACGTGGCCGAGCGCGGCCGGCGCGCCCTGCGCATGGGTGTGCAGCACGGCACCATTTCGGCGCGCAGCAACTGCGAGGTCGATCGCTCGGCCGGCTTTCGCGCGCTGGAGGGCCTGCAGCAGGCCAGCCGCGAGATGGCCGCGCAAGTCGATCTGCAATTGATCGCCTTCCCCCAGGAGGGCTGGTTCGACACCCCAGGCACGCTGGAAGACGGCGCGGGGGAGTACGTCACCCAATCGCTCAGCCGGGGCGTCAAGGTCATAGGCGGTAACGTCAATGGCGCGCTCTGGCCGTCCCAGCCGCAAGACCAGGTCGACGCCACCTTTGCCCTGGCAGCCAGCCACGGCTGCGACATCGACTACCACCTCGACAACGCAGACGTGGCCCATGCCTTCACCCTGCCCTATGTGGCCGAGAAGGTCATCGCCCAGGGCTGGCAGGGCCGGGTGGCGGTCTCGCACATTGCGTCGCTGGCCCAGGTCAGCGATGCGCAGGCGGCGCAAACCATCGCCCGGGTGCGCGAGGCCGACATCAGCGTCTGTGTGCTGCCCACCCGCATCCGCCTGACTCGGGTGATGGAGCTGATGGAAGCCGGCGTGAATGTGGCCTGCGGCACCGACAACCTGCGCGACCCCTTTGTGCGATTTGGCGACGCCGACCCGCTCAAAGCCCTGCTGCTGCTGGCCCAGCTGACCTTCAATCTCAAAGACGCAGGTTTGGAGCGCCT
>CANHKH010000309.1 GCA_947460165.1 Comamonadaceae bacterium | reverse complement strand
GGCGACAACGTGTCGATCACCGTCAAGTTGATCAACCCGATCGCCATGGAAGAAGGCCTGCGCTTTGCCATCCGCGAAGGTGGCCGCACCGTCGGCGCCGGTGTGGTGGCCAAGATCCACGCCTGATTTCTGCATATTTACTAGGAATCAAGCATGGCTACCAAGCAAAAAATCCGCATTCGCCTCAAAGCTTTCGACTACAAACTGATCGACCAGTCGGCCGCCGAGATTGTTGACACCGCCAAGCGCACAGGCGCCATCGTCAAGGGCCCCGTGCCCCTGCCGACTCGCATGAAGCGTTTTGACATCTTGCGCTCGCCGCACGTCAACAAAACCAGCCGCGACCAGCTCGAGATCCGCACGCACCAGCGCCTGATGGACATCGTGGACCCCACGGACAAAACCGTGGATGCCCTGATGAAGTTGGACCTGCCTGCAGGCGTGGACGTCGAAATCAAGCTGCAGTAAGTGGGGCAAAACCCTAGGGGAAGCACTAGGGTTGGACAAACAGCCTGCCTGGCCAGCAATTGCTTGCCAGGCAGATCAAATTTCGGATACACTGGCAAGCTTTTCCCGATTCAGCTGAGCATTCGGCTGAAAAAAGAGAAGAAAGAAAAGCGCTTTTATCAACCCGCTTTCACGCAAAAACACAGTCGCCAATTGAAGTGGCTGTGGTGAGAGTCAAGGAGAAAACAATGAGTCTGAGCAAGTCCCTGGGCTTGCTGGGCCGCAAGGTGGGCATGATGCGTCTGTTCACTGATGATGGGGATACCATTCCTGTCACAGTGGTGGATGTGTCTAACAACCGTGTGACCCAGATCAAAACCCAAGCCACTGACGGCTACGATGCACTTCAAGTGACATTCGGCGCGCGCAAAGCATCGCGCGTGACCAAGCCGCAAGCCGGCCACCTCGCCAAGGCGGGTGTGCAAGCAGGCGAAATCCTCAAAGAATTCCGTGTGACGCCTGACCTGGCTGGCAAATATGCCGCCGGCAGCGTGGTGCCCGCCTCGGACGTGTTTGCGGTGGGCCAAGTGGTCGACGTGCAAGGCACCTCCATTGGCAAAGGCTACGCCGGCACCATCAAGCGCCACAACATGTCGTCGCAGCGTGCCTCGCACGGTAACAGCCGCTCGCACAATGTGCCCGGCTCTATCGGCATGGCGCAAGACCCTGGCCGTGTGTTCCCCGGCAAGCGCATGACGGGCCACCTCGGTGACGTCACCGTGACGGTGCAAAACCTGGACATCGTGCGCATTGACGAAGCCCGTCAGCTGCTCATGATCAAAGGCGCCGTGCCCGGCTCCAAAGGTGGTTTTGTCACGGTTCGCGCCGCGATCAAGGCCAAATCCACTGCTGCAAAAGGAGCGAACTGATGCAGGTCGAACTCCTGAATGAACAAGGCCTGGCTTCGTCCAAAGTGGACGTGCCCGATACGGTCTTTGGCCGCGAGTACAACGAGTCTTTGGTGCACCAAGTGGTGGTGGCTTATCAAGCCAACGCCCGCCAAGGCACCCGTGCTCAAAAAGACCGCGAGCAGGTCAAGCACTCGACCAAAAAGCCTTTCAAACAAAAAGGCACGGGTCGCGCTCGCGCTGGTATGACCTCGTCGCCCTTGTGGCGCGGAGGCGGTCGGATTTTCCCGAACATGCCCGACGAGAACTTCACCCAAAAGATCAACAAGAAGATGTACCGCGCTGGTATGGCTTCGATCTTCTCGCAACTGGCCCGCGAAGGCCGCCTGGCGGTGGTGGACTCCCTGAAAGTCGATTCGCCCAAGACCAAAGTCTTGGCCGACAAGTTCAAGGCCATGAACCTCAGCTCCGTGCTGGTGATCGCCGACGAAGTCGACGAAAACCTGTACCTGGCGTCCCGCAACCTGGTCAACATCTTGGTGGTTGAGCCCCGCTACGCCGATCCTCTGTCGCTGGTGCACTACAAGAAAGTGCTGGTGACCAAGGCTGCCATGGACCAACTCAAGGAGATGTTCGCATGAACGCCGTCAAGTACGACGAAGGCCGTTTGATGCAGGTGCTGGTGGCGCCCATCGTGTCTGAAAAGGCGACGATGGTGTCTGAAAAGTCCAACTCTGTGACCTTCAAAGTCCTGCAGGACGCCACCAAGCCCGAGATCAAAGCCGCTGTGGAATTGATGTTCAAGGTTGAAGTCAAGGCCGTTTCTGTTCTCAACACCAAAGGCAAGACCAAGCGCTTCGGAAAATCCATGGGCCGCCGTGATAACGTGCGCAAGGCTTATGTGACGCTCAAGCCCGGTCAGGAGCTGAACCTCTCTGGGGAGGCCGCGTAATCATGGCTGTCATTAAGATGAAACCCACTTCACCCGGCCGTCGCGGCATGGTGAAGATCTCGCGTGACCATCTCCACAAAGGTGAAGGTTACGCCCCCCTGTTGGAGCCACAGTTCCAAAAGGCTGGCCGCAACAACAACGGCCACATCACCACCCGCCACAAGGGCGGTGGTCACAAGCACCACTACCGTGTGGTCGACTTCAAGCGCAGCAAAGATGGCATTCCGGCCAAAGTCGAGCGCATTGAGTACGACCCCAACCGCAGCGCCCACATTGCGCTGGTGTGCTATGCCGACGGCGAGCGCCGCTACATCATCGCCCCGCGTGGCGTGGTGGTGGGCAGCACGCTGCTGTCTGGCTCTGAAGCACCTATTCGCGCTGGCAACACGCTGCCAATTCGCAACATCCCGGTGGGCTCCACCATCCACTGCATTGAAATGCAAGTGGGCAAGGGTGCGCAGATTGCACGCTCGGCAGGCGCTTCGGCCACCCTGCTGGCCCGCGAAGGTCTGTACGCCCAGGTGCGCATGCGCTCCGGTGAGGTTCGCAAGATCCACATCGAGTGCCGCGCCACCATTGGCGAAGTGGCCAACGAAGAGCACAGCCTGCGCCGCTTGGGCAAGGCGGGTGTCAAGCGCTGGATGGGCATTCGCCCCACCGTCCGCGGTGTGGTGATGAACCCGGTGGACCACCCACACGGCGGTGGTGAAGGCAAGACCGGTGAAGGTCGCCATCCAGTCGATCCATGGGGTAACCTGACCAAAGGCTACCGCACCCGCAACAACAAGCGCACGCAAGTGATGATTGTTTCGCGTCGCAAGAAGTAAGGCCAGGACATGACACGTTCACTCAAAAAAGGTCCCTTTGTTGACCATCACCTGCTGGCCAAAGCCGACAAGGCAGTGACCAACAAGGACAAAAAGCCGATCAAGACTTGGTCGCGCCGCTCCATGATCCTGCCCGAATTCATCGGGCTGACGATCGCCGTGCACAACGGCAAGCAGCACGTGCCGGTTTACATCACCGACCAGATGGTGGGCCACAAGTTGGGCGAGTTCGCACTCACCCGGACTTTCAAGGGCCATCCTGCGGACAAAAAAGTCCAGAAGAAGTAAGGAAAGACCATGGAAACACGTGCAACCCTCAGGGGCGTTCGTCTGTCGGTCGACAAAGGCCGCCTGGTCGCCGATCTGATTCGCGGAAAAAAAGTCGATCAAGCCCTCAACATCTTGGCCTTCACGCAGAAAAAAGCTGCGGTGATCATCAAGAAAGTGGTGGAGTCCGCCATCGCCAATGCCGAGCACAACGATGGTGCAGACATTGACGAGTTGAAGGTGAAAACCATTTACGTCGAGCAAGGCGCTACGCTCAAGCGCTTTTCGGCGCGGGCCAAAGGCCGCGGCAACCGCATCAGCAAGCCCACGTGCCATGTGTACGTGACGGTTGGCAACTGAAGAGGAACTAGCAGGATATGGGACAGAAAATCAACCCCACCGGCTTCCGCCTCGCGGTCAGCCGCAATTGGTCCAGCCGTTGGTATGCCAGCAACAAAGACTTCGCCGGCATGCTGGCCGAAGACATCAAGGTGCGCGAGTACCTCAAGGCCAAGCTCAAGAACGCCGCGGTCTCGCGCGTGATCATTGAGCGTCCCGCCAAAAATGCCCGCATCACGATTTACTCGGCACGTCCGGGCGTGGTGATTGGTAAAAAAGGCGAGGACATTGAGAACCTCAAGAAAGACCTGAGCCGCCAGTTGGGCGTGCCTGTGGCTGTCAACATCGAAGAAGTGCGCAAGCCCGAAGTCGATGCCAAGTTGATCGCCGACAGCATCACCCAGCAGCTGGAAAAGCGCATCATGTTCCGCCGCGCCATGAAGCGTGCCATGCAAAACGCCATGCGTCTGGGTGCCCAAGGCATCAAGATCATGTCCTCAGGCCGCCTGAATGGCATTGAGATTGCACGTTGCGAGTGGTACCGCGAAGGCCGCGTGCCGCTTCACACCCTTCGCGCAGACATCGACTATGGCACTTCTGAAGCCAAGACCACCTACGGCGTGATCGGCGTGAAGGTCTGGGTTTACAAGGGTGATACCTTGGGCCGTGGCGACTCGCCCGGTGCCCGCCTGGATGCCGCGCCTTCGGAAGAAGAACGCAAACCCCGCGGCCCGCGCCGCGATGGCCGCCCGTCGGGTGACCGCCCAGCCGCTCCCCGTGGTCGTGTTGCCCCCCGTGGCAATGCGCCAGCGGCCGACGGCAGCGACAAGCCTGTGGAAGCCACTGACAACGACGCCACCAAATCCACCGTTAAGCGCGTACGCAAAGCCGCGCCAGCTGCAGCAGCTGACGGTGCCAAGACCGAGTGATCGGTCTCATCACGGAGATAAACAATGCTGC
>CANHKH010000308.1 GCA_947460165.1 Comamonadaceae bacterium | reverse complement strand
ATTCGCCACCGCTTTCCCTACATCGACCCACTGCACCACCTGCAAGTCGAACTCATCCGCCGCTACCGGGCTGGCCTGGCCGACGAGCGGTTGCAGCGCGGCATTCATATCAGCATCAACGGTATCGCGGCGGGGCTGCGCAACACGGGTTAAATGCAGCGAGCCTCAGCCCTCCATCGACGCAATGGGCTGCTTTCAAAAAATTAGTCCATAGTTATTACAAAATAATTAGAATAAGGTGATCATGTCCACATGAAAACCTATGAATTCCGTCGAACCCTGCGTCCAACACATCTGCCCCACTCTTGGTGCAGCAGCTTGCAGCCAAGCGCCATCCGAGGAGCTTGCCCAGTCTGTTGAGTCAACGGACTCTTTGAGCTTTGCCTCTCACACCCTCAAGAGCACACCCTTGGCTGCGGGCGGCATATTGTTGGCAGCGTGCGGAGGAGGCGGCTCCAGTGGAAGTGGAAGTGGAACCGGTTCTGGAACCGCGTCGACCGATGCAGAGGCTGCCCGCTTCCTATGCCAAGCGGGATTTTCAGCATCGGCCGAATCGATAGCTGATGTCAAAACCTCGGGCTTCGCCGATTGGTTGGATTCGCAATTGGCCCTGCCTGTGCAACCTCTCTCGCGCTACCAATGGATGGTCTCCAACGGCTATGCCGTAGAAGCCAACCGCACGAGCTTCTCAGGGGCTGACAACGCCATTTGGCTCAAGTTGATGAGCAGTCCCGATCAAGTTCGTCAGCGCATGACGCTGGCTTTGTCTGAGATTTTTGTGGTGTCAATGCAAGGTTTGCCGATCGAATGGCGGGGCCTGTGTATTGCCCATTACGCCGACTTGCTGGAAAAAAATGCCTTTAGCACTTACAGACAGCTTTTGCAGGAGGTGACCCTCAGCGTTGGCATGGGCAGCTACCTGAACATGCTGGGTAACCGCAAAGAAGACACGAGCACCGGTCGAGTGCCCGACGAGAACTATGCCCGCGAGGTCATGCAGTTGTTCAGCATCGGCTTGGTGCAACTGGGCAGCGATGGCACGCCCCGCCTGAGCAACGGCCAAACCATCGACAGCTACTCGGCGCAGGACATCAGCCAACTGGCACGCGTGTTCACCGGTTGGGAACGCGATCGCGTGGATGCGACGGATTTCGCGCACGTTTCCCGCCCCATGAAACACAACGCAACCAACTTCCAGTCTGGCGACAAGTCCGTTTTGGGCACCGCCATACCGGGTTCATTGAGTGGGCCACAAGCCCTGTCCATAGCCTTGGACACCTTGGCCAATCACTCCAACACGGGGCCATTCATTGGGCGTCAACTCATCCAGCGCTTCACCATGAGCCACCCCAGCCCCGCTTACCTGGGCCGTGTCGCTGCTGTCTTCAACAACAACGGGCACGGCGTGCGCGGCGACTTGAAAGGCACCTTGCGCGCCGTTTTGCTCGACCCTGAAGCACGCGCCAAGCCCTCTGGAAATGCATCGGGGCGCTTGCGTGAGCCCTTGCATCGTTTTATCCAGTGGGGCAGAAGCTTTGGCATCACCAGCACCACGGGCCGCTGGCCCATCGGTGACACCACTGACCCGGCCACCCGCCTGGGTCAAAGCCCTTGGCGCAGCCCATCGGTGTTCAATTTTTTCCGCCCAGGTTATGTGCCGCCGGGCAAGGAATTGGCCGCCAACCAAATCACGGCCCCAGAGTTTCAGCTGCTCAACGAAAGCACCGTCGCGGGTTACCTCAACTTCCTGCAATCGGTCATCGGCAATGGCATCGCCAGTGGTGATGTCACCGCCAATTACGCCCACGAGCTGAGCCTTGCGCTTGACCCACCCAAGCTCTTGGCGCACCTGAATTTGCGCCTAGCGGCAGACGCCATCCACCCCACGACTTTGTCTGAATTGAGCGCCGCCGTGGCCACCATCAGCGCATCCACGGCAACAGGCCAACTCAACCGCGTGAAAGCGGCCATCTTGTTGGTGATGGCCGCTCCTGACTACTTGGTCCAGAAATAAGCCCCTCATGAAACTCAATCGACTGCCTGAATTACAGCGCCGTGAATTTTTGCGGCGATCCGCACAACTGGGCTTGGCCGGCGTGGCTGCGCCTTGGGCGTTGAACCTTGCGGCCATCGGTGAA
Source organism: Comamonadaceae bacterium (assembly GCA_947460165.1). Lineage (GTDB taxonomy): Bacteria > Pseudomonadota > Gammaproteobacteria > Burkholderiales > Burkholderiaceae_C > Polaromonas. The sequence goes on along the minus strand of CANHKH010000308.1, from coordinate 2,582 downwards.
GCAGCCGCAGCCGATGCCCGTGGTGGCTACAAGGCGCTGGTTTGCGTATTTTTGTCGGGGGGCAACGACAACGGCCGCACCTTGCTGCCCGTTGACGCCGCTGGCCATGCCTATTTGGCGAGTTTGCGCGGTGGAACCACCGATCTTGGGGGCTTGGTGGCACCGCGGGCCAGCTTGGCAGCTACCACCTTGACGCCCCGAGTGCCTCTGACGGGTCCCGGTGTCAACGGAACGCAACTGGCCATGGCGGCTGAACTGTCTCCGCTCAAACCCTTGTTTGACGGTGGCCAACTGGGCTGGTTGCTCAATGTGGGCACCCTGATGGAGCCCACCACCAAAGCGCAATACCTGGCCAAGTCGGTGCCCTTGCCGCCCAAGCTGTTCAGCCATAATGATCAACAATCGTTTTGGCAAAGCAGTGGCGTCGAAGGATCCACCAAAGGCTGGGGCGGTGCAATTGCCGATCTGTTTTTGTCCAGCAATGCCGCCAGCACCTTCACCTGCATCAATGCCAGTGGCAATGCGGTGTTTTTAATGGGTGACCAGGCCGTTCAATACCAAGTCAGCAACAGTGGTGCGGTACCTGTCAATGCGGTGGTCTCGAATTTGTTCGGTTCAGCCGCATGCAGCAAAGCCCTGAACAACTTGATCACTGCGCCGCGCGAGCACTGGATGGAGGCCGAACTGAACCGCGTAGCTTTGCGCTCCATCAACGCCCAGGTCACCGTCAAAGCTGCATTGGGCAATGCCAATGCCTTGCCGTTTTCCGCTGCATTTGACACCTCCCAGAATTTGGGACGCCAATTGCAAATGGTCGCCAGGCTAATTGCGGGCCGTAGCGCACTCGGCGCACAGCGACAAGTTTTCTTTGTCAGCATCGGTGGATTTGACAACCACGATTTTTTGCTCACCCAGCACCCAAGCTTGCTCAGCCAACTGGCCCAGAGTTTGAGCACCTTCCAGTCCGCCATGACCGAACTGGGCCTTTCAGAAAATGTCACCACCTTCACCGCCAGCGACTTTGGCCGCACGCTGACCAGCAACGGCGACGGCAGCGACCACGGTTGGGGTTCTCACCATATGATCATGGGCGGTGCCGTTCGCGGTCAGCGCTTTTGGGGCAAGATGCCCTTGCTGGCCAACAACGGTCCGAACGACGTGGGCCAGGGGCGCTTGATCCCCACCAGCAGCGTAGATCAACTGGCCGCAACCTTGGCCAAATGGATGGGCGTCAGCCCCACCGAGGTCACCACCCTGTTCCCCAACATCAACCGCTTCGATCAAAGCGACCTGGGATTTTTCAACACTTGAAGCCACCGAATCGGCACGGTGGATAGTTCTGCACCCATGGCAAGTTGGTGGTCCGCCCTGGCAGCGCCATCAACCCCGATCAGCCTCGGCTGTCTTCGCAGAGGCGGGCAAGCCGAAGACCCGGTCGAAACACCAAGTGAACGCGATGGCATAAAAGAAAAAGAACGCGAGCAAGCCCAGATTGGTCGCCAATGCCGCAGTGGGCGAAATGTTAAGCCACAGCGACATCACGGGCAACAAAATGATCACCAGGCCCCCCTCAAAACCGGCACCGTGGGCAAGCCGCCTGGCCAAAGAGCGACCGCGCACGGATTGGCGTGACTCCCAGCGCTCAAAGATCCAGTTAAAGGTGTAATTCCATGTCAGCGCAATGCCAGACAGCACCACCGCTAAGCCCAATGTGGAGGCGGGCGACTTGTCAAAGGCCAGGCTCAACACGGGCCCGACCACAGCGATGGCGATGGCCTCGTACGAAAGGGCTTGCAAAACGCGGCGGGTGCTGGGTGACATGGTGGTGAGCAGGACGAAGATACCGATAAGGATAACGCAGCCAAATGTCAGCTGGTCTGTTGGGCGATGTGGCCCCGGTGGGCGAAGGCGGCAGCGAAATGCGTGAGTTTTTTGGCCCCGGTTGGCGCATGAATTTCGTCGAGCGGGATGCTAGGCGGATTCGACAAGTCCACGCAGTCGAATGACATCGCCCGCGCTATTTTGTTGAGCAAAACCCTCACCGAGTGATTGACCATGACCCGAAAAATCAAAGCCACCGAACTGCCCGACTTCGACATGGCCAAATACCTCAAGACCGACGAGGACGTGGCCAACTACCTGACCTTGGTGCTGGCAGAAAACGACCCCGCCGAGCTGGCGCAAGCGCCGGGCACCATCGCCCGCGCACGCGGCAGGACCGCAGTGGCCCGCGCTTCAGGCCTGACCCGCGAAGCCCTCTATAAAGCCCTGCGACTCACATCGCACCTACGCTTTGACACGATTGCCCGCGTGTGCACGGCACTGGGGGTGAAACTGGTGGCACAGCCGATGCAGGCTTGATCCGCGTCGCCGTCGCATCCAAAGCACATTCAGGTGCCTTTTCGTTGACGGATATCACCACAAAAAACCCCTTCAATGATTCAACTGCCCCCAAGCCTTCTCCAGCCGTTTGATGCTAACCGGCTGCGGGGTGCGCAGCTCTTGCGCGAAGAAGCTCACGCGCAGCTCTTCCAGTAGCCAGCGGAACTCCAGCATGCGGGCGTCTTGCGCGCCTTTGCGCT
>CANHKH010000307.1 GCA_947460165.1 Comamonadaceae bacterium | reverse complement strand
GTTGGGGAGAGGGGCACGCGCAAGGAAACGGTGGTGCCACGCGAGGCCCCCACCCCTGCCCTCCCCCAGAGGGGGAGGGAGTAAGTCGGGGACTTCTGCTTTGCTCCCTCGCCCCTCTGGGGAGAAGGTTGGGGAAAGGGGCACGCGCAAGGAAACGGTGGTGCCACGCGATGCCCCCACCCCTGCCTTCCCCCAGAGGGGGAGGGAGTAAGTCGGGAACTTCTGCTTTGCTCCCTCCACCCTTTGGGGGGAGGGAGTACGTCGGGGTGTGGCTGGTATGGCACAACGCTGGCTCAGCTCTTGAGAAAGAGCTTGTAGACCGGGTTGTCGGTTTCTTCCACGAAGGGGTAGCCCAAGGTGGCCAAGAACTGCTTGAAGGCTGGGTTGTCAGCCTTGGGCACCTGCAGGCCCACCAAGATACGGCCGTAATCGGCGCCTTGGTTGCGGTAGTGGAACAAGCTGATGTTCCAGCCCGGCCGCATGGTCGAGAGGAACTTGAGCAGCGCGCCCGGCCGCTCGGGGAACACAAAGCGCAAGAGCCGCTCCTCCTTGGACAGTGGCGAATGCCCGCCCACCATGTGGCGAATGTGCTCTTTGGCCAGCTCGTCGTGCGTGAGGTCCAATGCCTTGAAGCCGTTCTTGGTAAAGAGGGTGGCGATTTTGGCGCTCTCGCCCCTGCCCTGCGTGGTCAGGCCCACAAACACATGCGCCTGGGCGCTGTCGCTGATGCGGTAGTTGAACTCGGTCACGTTGCGCGGCCCGCCGGGCAAGGCGCCTATGAGCTCGCAAAACTGGCGAAAGCTGCCGCGCTCTTCAGGGATGGTGACGGCCAGCAGGGCCTCGCGCTCCTCGCCTACCTCGGCGCGCTCGGCCACAAAGCGCAGGCGGTCAAAGTTCATGTTGGCGCCGCACAAAATAGCGGCATAGGTTTCGGTTTTTTTCTGGCCTTTTTGTCGAGGCCGCGCAGCGTACTGCTTGATGGCTGCCACCGCCAGCGCCCCCGCGGGTTCCACAATGCTGCGGGTGTCCACAAACACGTCTTTGATGGCCGCGCACACGGCGTCGGTGTCCACGGTGATGAATTCGTCGACCAAGGCGCGGCTGATGCGAAAGGTCTCCTGGCCCACCAGCTTGACCGCCGTGCCGTCTGAGAACAATCCCACGTCGGGCAAGGTCACGCGCTTGCCTGCGTCCACCGACTGCATCATGGCGTTGGAGTCGTTCATTTGCACGCCTATCACCCTGATCTCTGGCCGCACCGCCTTGATGTAGTTGGCCACGCCTGAAATCAGTCCCCCGCCACCTATGGCCACGAACACAGCGTCCAGGTCCAGACCCATGGCCTGCACCTGCCTGAGCATTTCCATGGCCACCGTGCCTTGACCGGCGATCACGTCGGGGTCGTCAAAGGGGTGGACAAAGCTCAGGCCTTTTTTCTTTTCCAGCAGCACGGCATGGTCGTAGGCGTCGGAGTAGCTGTCGCCATGCAAGACCACCTCGGCGCCCAGGGCGCGCACGGCCTCAATTTTGAGTTGCGGCGTGGTCAAAGGCATCACCACCACCGCGCGCGTGCCCAACTTGCGCGCACTCAATGCCACGCCTTGAGCGTGGTTGCCGGCCGAGGCGCAAATCACGCCTTTTTTCAGCTGCGCCGGGCTCAGGTGCGCCATTTTGTTGTAAGCCCCGCGCAGTTTGAAGCTGAACACCGGCTGCTGGTCTTCGCGCTTGAGCAGCACCGTGTGGCCTAAGCGGGCGCTGAGGTTGCGGGCCGGCTCCAGCGCCGACTCCACCGCCACGTCGTACACGCGGGCGGTGAGAATTTTCTTGAGGTAGTCGGCCGGGCTCAAAGGGCGGGCAGCTGGGCGTGCGGGCGCGGCCAGGCCAGAAGATGCAGGTGTGGAGGTCTTGGTCATGGCTGTCAAAAAGTGCTCAAGAATCATAAGCCCGCCTCCCAGCGTCCCAACGCTGATCAAGCTCGCCTGGGCCGAGGCTGAAAGGGGCGTGCCAAAATCTTGCCATGCGCTTGTCACCCACCCACGTTGAACTGATTCGCCGCACGGCTTTGCAGGTGCTTGGCGAGCACGCGCAAGTGATTTTGTTTGGCTCGCGCGTGGACGATGCGGCCTTGGGCGGCGATGTGGACCTCTTGGTGACCGTGCCGCACGCTGTGGACGAGCCCGCAGTGCTCAGCGCCCGCATGGCCAGCCGCATTTCACGGGCCATGGACGGCCGCAAGGTGGATGTGGTCTTGCAAGCGCCCAACTTGCTGCCTCAAGCCATTGCCCAGGTGGCCAGACACACCGGGGTGCGGCTGTGAAGATGGGAGCTGGGGTCCCAGTGCGGCTACCCGGCTTCTGATAGAAGTGTCCAAGGGTTCACGCCGAAAAAAGCCGCAGAAAAAAGGCCCAGACTTTGCAGCCTGGGCCCGTAAATCCACTCTTTTCAGAGGAGTGGAGGAGACAAGTGGTGCAACAATTCAGGGGCTTTGAAGCCCTGCCCTGCATTGATGCGATGTTTAAATTATAGCCATTGATTGCTGCAACGCAACATCAAGCAGAGTCGCCTGCGCCGCATTTACCGGTTTTTTACAATTCATTGACAACTTGAAAGACAGCCATTCATGGAATGCACAGTCAGCTGGGGCGGCCCCCAGACCACCGCGGGGCAAGGTTCGGCCATGTCCTTCATTGCACAGACAGGCAGCGGCCACACCCTGGTGATGGACGGCGCGCCCGATGCCGCCAAGCCCGAAAACGGCGGCGCCAACTTGGCCCCCCGCCCCATGGAAACGGTGCTGGCCGGCACCGGCGGATGCACTGCGTACGACGTGGTGCTCATCCTCAAGCGCGGCCGGCATGATGTGCGCGGCTGCACGGTCAAGCTCACCAGCGAACGCGCCCAGACGGACCCCAAGGTGTTCACCAAAATCCACTTGCACTTTGTGGTGACGGGCCACAAGGTGCCTGCCGTCGCTGTAGAGCGCGCCATTGCCATGAGCCACGACAAATACTGCTCGGCCACCATCATGCTGGGCAAAACGGCTGAGATCACCACGAGTTTTGAGGTCTTGCAAGCCGAGTGAGGTCAGCGGCTGCGCTGAGGCCGAAATGGCTTTTGTTCTCCACCCAGGCTCACACGGTGGAGCGGTTTTTCAGCCAATCGCGCAGTGCGTCATTCATGCGCGTTTGCCAGCCCTTGCCGGTCAACCTGAATGCCTCGACGACTTCTGCGTCATAGCGAATCGTCAAGGCAAGCTTGGGGCTGTCTGATTTGGGGCGCCCACGGCGCACCAATTTTTCGCCATCGTATTCGTCGGCCCGTTGAAAAAATTCCGGGCCCAACTCAGGCGCATCGTCAGGGTCCACCCATTCGCTGGGCATGGCGGGCTTTTTCGCGGTCATTGGCTTTCCTCATGCTGATGATTCGACGCACATCACCTCGTCTGGTCCACACCACGACCACCAGCCTGGCGTCCAACTCACCTACAGTGATGAATCGCAGCTCACTGTAGTCCTCGCGCGAATCTTCGGCAGTGACATGTCTGCCACCAAAAACTTCCATGGCACGCTCAAAGTCCAGACCTCGCTCGGCGAGGGTCAATAGTCTTTTGTGTGGATCGAATTCGATCACGAGTTTATCGTAACTACAAAAATAAACCTATACGTAATGCGCCGTCGTAGTCATCACCTTCGCTGAGGCCTTCATCAGCGCCTTCACAGGCACGGGCAAATCACGGGCGCCCGCCTGCACGGCTTCGCTGGCGTGCCGGGCCTCGTCAGCCTTCATTTGCGCCACGATGGCCCGAGACGGGGCATCGGCTGCGGGCAAGCGGTCCATGTGCTCGGCCAGGTGCGCTTCGACTTGGCGCTCGGTTTCTTTCAAAAACCCCAGGCTCACCGCGTCACCCAAGCGCCCGGCCACCAGCCCCAGGCCAAAGGCGCCGGCGTACCACAGCGGATTGAGCAGTGACGGCCTCGCGCCCAATTCAGCCAGCCGCTGGTGCGTCCATGCCAAATGGTCGGCTTCTTCTTGGCCGGCCTGCTCAAACTGCTGGCGCAGCTGCGCATCGCGGGTGCTCAGGGCCTGGGCCGCGTACAAAGCCTGTGCGCAGACCTCGCCCACATGGTTGACCCGCATCAGGGCGCCGGCCAACGCCCGGTCTTGCGTCGACAGGTCCGCAGCTGGCGCCTGGTCGGCCGGGCTGGCCCGCCTCGCCCGGGGCTGGGCAAACAAGGTGCGCAGGGCGCCATCGGCAGCGATGAGCAGGGAATCTAGAGAAGTGTTCATGGTGCTTTCGCTCAACAATTTTGGCTTCAGTCTAAGTGCATGGGCGTTGTCCGACCAGCGTGCATGGCCAGGTCGACAAGGCCTTAAATGTCATTGAATCGTGAATTAACCACAGAAATCTGTTGCGGCCCGACAACGAATCTAGCCCAAACCCCAGCAATTCCTTTGCGCAAGCCCCACTGCTCTGTTGCAATGGCATCAGCTTCCAAAACGGAGGTTGGCCCGGGGCCTGAAGCCCAGGAGCCCGATGTTTAACCTTGGAGATCTCTCAAATGAAAAAATCCCTGATTGCTTTGGCTGCTCTGGCCGCCACCGGCGCCTTCGCCCAGTCCACCGTCACCCTGTACGGCCTGGCTGACATTGGTTACGGTACACACAAGACCACTGGCAATGAAGGTCGCTCGATCAAGTCCAAAGGCGTGATGGACGGCGCCAACG
>CANHKH010000306.1 GCA_947460165.1 Comamonadaceae bacterium | reverse complement strand
GACCGTGTCATGGGCTCGCAAGCGCATGTGGTGATCAAGCCGCCCGAAGAAGTCACCCAGCGCGTGCCGCAGCCAGGTGAGGACCGCGCCGTGGCCGCGCTGGTGCAGCCGCGTGAGCAGCGCCTGCGCTCGGTCGACCAGTGGGAGCGCGTGGCGGCCTTGGCCGCCGCGACGCCGGGTGTCTTGGCTGTCTCGCCCGTGGTCAGCGGCCCGGCCTTTGCTGCACGCGGCGCCAGCAACAAAAATGTGACTTTGCTGGGCGTGCAGACCGAGTCCTACAGCCGCATCGTCCACATGGACGGCTTCATGGTGCAAGGCCGCTTTGCGCTGGCCAGCGGCGACGTGCTGATTGGCAGCAGCTTGGCGCAAGACCTGGGCGTGTCCGTGGGCGACAAACTGCGCCTGACCAGTGCCAGCGGCCGCAGCCAGACGCTCAACATCACCGGCTTGTTCGACATGGGCAACCGCGAGCTGAACCGGCGCTGGGTGTTTGTCACGCTCAAGCTGGCCCAGACCCTGCTGGACTTGCCCGGTGGCGTGTCCAACATCGACCTCACGGTGGCCGAGCTGTTTGGCGCAGACCGAGTGGCCGAAGCCTTGCGCGCGCAGACGGGCTTGCTGGTGGAGAGCTGGATGCAGACCAACGCCGGCTTGCTCAATGCCCTGTCCAACCAGACCGTGTCCAACAACCTGATCCGCAGCTTTGTGATTGCGATTGTGGCGCTGGGCATCTCCAGCGTGCTGGTGGTCAGCGTGGTGCAAAAGCAGCGCGAGATCGGCATCTTGCGCGCCATGGGCATGGGCAGGCGCCGCATCATGGCGGTGTTCTTGTTGCAAGGCGGCTTGGTCGGCCTGCTCGGCTCGGTGCTGGGTGCGATGCTGGCCTATGGCTTGTTGGTGGTTTTCTCGCATGTCTTTGTCAGCCCGGACGGCAGCCCCATGTTCACCGCCCAGCTCGATGCCTGGCTGGTGCTCATGGCCGCCGTGCTGGCCTGCGGTGTGGGCACGGGCTCGGCCCTGGTGCCTGCCCGCCGAGCGGCCCGCATGGACCCGGTGCAGGCCATTCGCGCTTGAACCACGGACCTGAACATGGGTGCCCCGATTTTGGAACTCACAGACATTTGCAAGCGCTACAACGTGGGCACGGAGGTCGAGCACGAGGTCTTGCACGGTGTCAGCCTGAGCCTGGCCCAAGCCGAGTTTGTGGCCTTGCAAGGCCCGTCAGGCTCAGGCAAGAGCACCTTGCTCAACATCATTGGCTTGCTCGAATCCCCCAGCTCGGGCCAGTTGCGCATTGCTGGGCAAGCGGCCGAGCAACTGGACGACGCGGCTCTGACGGCCTTGCGCGGCCACACCATTGGTTTTGTGTTCCAGTTCCACCACTTGCTGCCGGCCTTGACCGCGCTGGAAAACGTCTTGCTCCCCAGCTTGATTGCGCACGGCACGGCCAGCGCGGAGGACGAAGCCCTGGCGCGTGACTTGCTTGCCCGCGTGGGCCTCAAAGACGCCGACTACAAGCGCCCGGGGGAGCTCTCAGGCGGCATGCAGCAGCGCGTGGCGATGGCGCGCGCGCTGTCGCAGCGGCCACGTTTGATCCTGGCCGACGAGCCCACCGGCAACCTGGACACCGTGACGGCCGACGAAATTTTTGAGTTGCTGCGCCAGTTCAACCGCGAGCACGGCAGCGCCTGCCTGATCGTCACCCACGACCTGCACCTGGCCCAGCGCTGCGACCGGGTGATGGAGTTGGTGGACGGGCGATTGGTCTTGCCTGAAGCTGCGACCACCCGTTTGACGCCAGCAGCCCGCGACTGAGGGCCCTGGGATGCCAGTGCCCAGGCCTGCATCCAGGCGGCGTGGCGAATCAGTGCTGCGCCCACTAAAATTTACTCAATATAATGAGATAAATTGCTCAATATGATGAGTAAATTAAAATGGCCATCGAACGCGAAGCACTTTCCCCCCTGGTTGCCAGACTCCAAGAGCCCCGGCGGTTTATGCAGGTGGTGGCTGGCCCGCGCCAAGTCGGCAAAACCACCTTGGTGCGTCAGGCGTTAGAGCGTTTGCAGCGCGACGCGCAAGACAAGCCAAGCACCGCCCCCCACACGCAACACAGCGCCAGTGCCGATGGCCCTGGCCTGCAAGGCCAAGTCTGGCTGGCCACCCAATGGCAAGTGGCACGTGCGCTGGCCGCTCAAGCGGGCAGTTGTGTGCTGGTGTTGGACGAAATTCAAAAAGTCTCCAACTGGACCGAAGCAGTCAAACGCCTTTGGGACGAGGACACCGCCGCAGGTCGAGATGTGCGCGTCGTCATCCTTGGCTCTGCCCCGCTGCTCATTGCCCGGGGCCTGAGCGAAAGCATGGCCGGGCGCTTTGAAATCACCCGCCTGGGCCACTGGCGCTACGCCGAAATGCGAGACGCCTTTGGCTTTAGCCTGGAGCAGTTCGTCTTTTATGGCGGCTACCCCGGCGCCGCCCCTTTGGTGCATGACGAAGCCCGTTGGGCCGCCCATGTGAGCGACGCTCTGATTGAAACCACCATCAGCAAAGACGTGCTGCTGATGGCCCCCGTGCATAAACCCGCCCTGCTGCGCCGCGTGTTTGACCTCGCCTGCATCTACAGCGGCCAAATCCTGAGCTACCAAAAAATGCTGGGCCAGCTCGACGATGCAGGCAACACCACCACCCTTGCGCACTACCTGGACTTGCTGGAAGGCGCCGGCATGGCCTGCGGCCTGCCCAAATACATGGGCCAAGTGGTGCGTCAACGTGCATCCAGCCCCAAGCTGCAAGTGTTCAACAACGCCCTGATGGGCTGCCACTGGGTTGCGCAAGGCGTGGGCCTGCAAGCTGCGAAAGCACGCCCCGATGTGTGGGGCCGATTGGCCGAGAGCGCCGTGGGTGCCGAGCTGCTGGCCCGGCACTTGGCGCACAGCAGCCGCCACCCACTCATCCACTATTGGAACAACGGCCAAAAAGAGGTGGACTATGTGCTCAAGAGCGGGCAAATACTGCATGCGCTGGAAGTCAAAAGCGGGCACCACACGGGCAAGGTGGCGGGCCTGAACGCGTTTGTGCAGCAGTTTCCACAGGCGCAGCCGCTGGTCATTGGCACTGGGGGCATGCCGCTGGAGCTGTGGCTGCAAAGCCAAAGCGCATGGGTCTAGCTGCCGGCGTCCACAGACCGTGCCCAGTGACATCGTTGATTCGGCCCGCCGGCATCGACACCGAGGTGGGCTTACAGGCCCCCAGTGCGGCCTAGGCTGCGCGTCCCATTGGCTTTGCGAGCCAGGGCCTCTTTGAAGGACGCTGCTGTGGTCCGTGAGTCATGCGCTCAGCCGCAAAGGCTTGCAGGTTTAACCTGAATCCTGCGCCAAGGGTTGCCAGCGTTCCAAGCCGATCAGGCGGCTCCAATGCATGCCGCCCCATACAGCGGCCGGCTCATCAATCCGCTTTGACCTTGGCCGTGCGGATGATGTTGGCCCATTTGTCGATGTCGTTTTTGATGGTCATGCCAAAGGCGGCTGGCGTGCTGCCTTGCACCACCATGCCTTGGTCAGCGTAGACCTTGCGCCATTCGGGGCTGGCCAGCAGTTTGCTGATTTCAGCGCCCAGGCGCTCGACCGCCACCCGGGGCGTGCCAGCCGGCGCCATCATGCCCACCCAGGCGTCTTCGTTGAAGCCGGGCACCGCGTCGGCAATCGGTGGCACATTGGGCAGGTGCGGGTGGCGGCTGGTGCCGCCCACCCCGAGGGCGCGCACCCTGCCCGCTTCGATGAAGGGCTTCATGGTGGCGACGCCGTCAATCATCAGGTCGACCTGGCCGCTGATCACATCGGTGCGCGCCACCGCGCTGGACTTGTAGGGCACATGGGTCATCTGGCTGCCGGCCAGGAACTTGAACTGCTCGGTCACCAGGTGGTAGACGGTGCCGCTGCCCGATGATGCGTAGTTGAGTTTGCCGGGGTTGGCCTTGTCATGGGCCAGCAATTCTTGCGTGGTCTTGAAGGGCAGGTTGGGGTTGACCACCAGCACCAGCGGCAGCGAGGCCATGGCGGTGACAGGCATGAAGTCCTTCAAGGTGCTGTAGCCCAGGTTGGGCTGCAGCGTCTCGATGATGGCGTGGGTGTTGGAGATCATCACAAAGGTGTGGCCGTCGGTGGGCGACTTGATGGCCGCCCGCATGCCCAGTGCCCCGCCCGCGCCGGGGAGGTTCTCCAGCACCACCTGCTGGCCCAGGGCTTCGCCCAGCTTTTGCGCGATGGGGCGCATCACCGTGTCCCCGCCGCCGCCGGCGGCAAAGGGCAGGATGATCTTGACCGGCTTGGTCGGCCAGGCTTGGGCCCAGGCGGTGCTGGCCAGCAGGCCAGTCGCCGTCAGGCCCAAGATGCGATGGAACAGACGGCGGGAAAAGTGGCTGGGCATGGGTTTGTCTCCGGTGGATGTTGTGAAGAGATCAGTGTTGCTTGAAAAACGTCAGCATGGTGTCGAAGGCCTCGGGCCGCTCGCTCATGAAGCCGTGCAGGGTGTTGTCGTAGATCAGCAGTTCGGCCTCAGGGATGGCTGCGGCCAGCGCCTGGCTGTGCTCCACGGTGGTGATCAGGTCGTTGCGGCCAATCAAAATCTGCGTGGGGCAGCTGATCTGGTGCAAGCGGTCCATCACGTCGTGGGTGAGCAGGGCGTGGCCGGTGTTCAGGTAGCCGTGCAGCGGGCGGTGCACCTGCAGCAAGGTG
>CANHKH010000305.1 GCA_947460165.1 Comamonadaceae bacterium | reverse complement strand
TGGGGCGGACCGCACCCAGCAAGCGGCCATGGCCGCCGCCCAGAGCGCCGCCAGCCAGCTCAGGCCGTGCACCCCCATCCAGCCGGCCAGCGGCTGGGCCCAGCCGTTCACATGCGCATAACCCGACTCGCCCCACGGAAAGCCCGTGAACAGCCGCACCCGGGCCAATTCGGCCAGCAACCAGCAAGCCGCAAATAAAAATGCGCCCGCCCAGGGCGAAGCAGGGCGCCATGCCGCGTACAGCGCCCCAGCCAGCGCGTAGTAAAGCGCCAGCGCCGCCGCCAGCAGCAACACGGCCAGGGCGGCCAAGGGCGCTGGCATACCGCCATACATGTGCATGGAAATGAACAACCACCAAAACGTGCCCGCCAGCATGGCGGTGGCAAACAACCAGACCGCCCAGGCCGCTTGGCGGGCGCCTTGGCAGCGCTGGAGCTGCCAGACCAGGGTCGTCATAGCCGCCAATTGAAGCCAGGCCACCGGCTGGCCGGGCTCCAAGCCCCACGCAAACGGCCACGCCAGGCTCAGCGCGTGGGCGCCGCCGGCCAGCGCCAACACCAGCGCAGTGGTCCAAGCTGGGCGGTGGTCGGCAGACGCACCGAACACACGCGGCAGGCGCATCACAGTTGCACCGGCGAGACCTTGAACCAGCGCACTGCACCACCCCGGGTGAGCAGCACCACAAATTGCAGGCCGCCCAGCACATGGCTTTCGCCCCGCTTGGGCACGTGGCCCATGGCGTGCGCCACCAGGCCGCCTATGGTTTCGAGCTCGCCAGCGGGCAGGCTCACACCAAAGGCCTCACTCACGCGCTCAATGGCCGTGTCGCCGCTGACGCGGTAGCTGCGGTCGGTGAGGGCGAAGATGTCGCCTTCGTCTTCGGCGATGTCGAATTCGTCTTCGATCTCGCCGACGATTTGTTCGAGCACATCCTCGATGGTGATCAGGCCGGCGACGCGGCCAAACTCGTCAATGACGATGGCCAGGTGATTGCGGTTGCCCCGAAAGTCCCGCAGCAACTCATTGAGGCCCTTGCTCTCAGGCACAAACACCGCTGGCCTCAACAGCGCTCGGATGTTCAACTCTGGCGCACGTTGGAGCTTGAGCAAGTCCTTGGCCAGCAAAATCCCAAGAATATTTTCCTTGTCGCCTTCGTAGACCGGAAAGCGCGAGTGCGCGGTCTCAATGACCAGATGCAGCAACTCGTCGTAGGGCGCATCAATGTCAATCACGTCCATGCGCGGCGCAGCCACCATCACATCGCCGGCCGTCATGTCGGCCATGCGGATCACGCCTTCCAGCATTTCTCGGCTTTGCGCGCCAATGACGTCGTTGTCCTGGGCTTCCACCAGCGTTTCGATCAACTCGTCTTTGGAGTCCGGGCCGGGATGGAGCATCTCGGCGAGTTTCTGAAGAAAACCTCGTTTGTCTTCCGTGCGGGAAGACCTGGGGGGAAGGTCGGACACTGAGGGTGTGCGGTAGTGGCAGGGATCTGAAGAATAGCTTATTGAGATTTCAACCCTTCACGGCGGTCTCATTCATCTGCGCGCGGGTCTGCGGTCAGGTCAGGCTGCACACGCTGACTGCGGTGGCCCATGCGCTTGATGGGCTTGTCGGCTTGCATGAAGGCTGCTCGCCGCGTCAAGGGCTGGGATGATTGCGGGCCTCGCGCACGCCCTGCCGCACTTCCTGCACCACCTTGAGCAGATCGCGGAACTGGCTGGCCTGCAATTTGAGGTGGTAGTCGGTCTGGGCCATGTGCTCTTCAAACAACTCTGTCAGGCGCGAGTCCATGTCGGCCGGTGGCAGCCGCAGGTGGCACTCGCTGTCGGGGCCGTCTCGCACCATCTTTGCGCCTGCACGGCGTGCGATGTTGAGCATGGCGGTGTTTTGGCTCAGTGCGTGCACAAACATCAGGCTCACGCCCTCGTTGCGGGCATGCATGGTGGCGCGGTCAAACAGGCGGGCGCCATAGCCCCGGCCCCGCGCCGGGGCCAGCACGGAGACACCAAATTCTGCGCAGCTGTTGAATTGAGGGTCCACCGAAAACGCCAAGTGGGCCATGGCCAGCAGTTCAAGCCGGCGGTTGTAAATGCCGAAAATCTCGTCGCGCTCAAAGTCAAGCCCTTGGACATAGCTGGCAATCTGTTCGTCATTGGCGGCATAACCAAAGCGCAGGTAACGATCGCCTGGCGACAAGCTTTGCAAATGCGCCTGGATGCGCGGCGCGTGGCGAGGACCCAAAGAGCGAATAGGCACCAAAGCCTGGACAAGGCGATGGTGCTGCCAAGAGAGTGTAAAAAAGCGTCGCCACGCTTGCCATGAGGCCTGGAAAAACGGACCTGGGCTGAACATGGTCCCAATATAAGGGTTTTCCCGAATTTGTCCCCATGCTTTTACAAAAGACCACGCAGCTCGTCGCGACAAGCTCACGGCGGCAAAGGCTCAGGCCAGCTCAGCCACAGCGGGTGCCTCCAGCAAGGCCAGCACGGCGGCCCTCACGGCAGGCGCATGGACCATTTGCACATGGGCCAGCCCTGGCAACAAGCGGTTGTCAGCCCCCTCCAGCATGGCGTGGCAAGAGGGAAAGACGATGTTGTCGGCGTTGGAATAAAAACACACCCAGTGCCTGTGCCAGGCGCGCGGGCTGTCCTGCGCCAAGGCCTGCAGCCAGGGGCTGCCAATGCGCATTTGCAGAGCGTTGCGCGTGTGGCCCCAACGCGCCAACCAGGTGCCCTGGTGGGGCGTGCCCAGAGTCACCAGGCGATGAACGCGCTCGGGCGCACGGGTTTGCCGCAGCCATGCCCTCAAGACCAGCCCGCCCATGCTGTGACCCACCACCAAGGGGGCTTGGCCGGTGGCCAGCGTCATGCGCTGAACAGCAGCTTCAATGCGCGGGGCGTGTGCATCGATCTCGCCAAACAAAGGCTCCAAATTCAGGGCCATGAATGGGCGTCCTTGCTGGGCCAGAACGTTCATCCAGCCGTTCCACAGGCCCCGGTTGCACATGTAGCCATGGACCAGCACCACCCCCCGCTTTCCCCGATGCTCGGGCCCCAACTGGTCGGCGTAGCGCCTGGAAAAAAACGGCTGATGCCAGCCAAAAGTCAGCCACGCGGACCACACCTCGCAGGCCCAGGCGCGCCAAAGTTGGGCCCCACTGGCAGCGGGCACCTGCGGGGTGCGGCCAAAGCGGCGCAAGGCTAAAAATTCCAGGCCCAGCACCCAGGCGTGACCCAGCGCCAGAGCGCTGCCACCGATGCCGACCCACACCGGCGCCCAAGGGTAGGCGGCCAACATGGTCAGCACGGCGGCCAACCAGAACAGGGTCAACAAGGCCTGGAGGCGGGCAAGCTGCATGGCAAAAATCATAACGCGGCAACCTGGGCCAATAATTGGGCCATGAGCCCCACTCTTCCCCCCGGACTGCAAGTCATCGAACGAGGCTGGTTGTCGGCCAACCTGGTGATCGCCAGCGGCGAGCAACCGGCCCTGGTGGACAGCGGCTATGCGAGCCACGCGGAGCAAACCTTGCAACTGGTGCATGCCGCCCTGCCCGGCCAAACGCCCGCCTTGTTGGTCAACACCCACTTGCACAGCGACCATTGCGGCGGCAACGCGGCTTTGCAAGCGGCTTATCCGGCCATGCGCACCTTCATACCGCCAGGTCAGGCCCAGGAGGTGACCCGTTGGGACGAAGATGCCTTGAGTTACAGGCCCACCGGCCAGCACTGCCCGCGCTTTCGCTATGACGGGCTGCTCAGGCCGGGTCAAGACCTGGTCTTGGGCGAGCTCGCCTGGCAGGTGCATGCCGCGCCCGGGCACGACCCCCACAGCGTGGTCTTGTTTGAGGCCGACAGCCGCACCTTGATCTCCGCAGACGCCTTGTGGGAAAACGGCTTTGGCGTGGTGTTTCCAGAACTCGAAGGCGAGCACGCGTTTGAGCAAGTCGGCGCCACGCTGGACCTGATTGAAGGCCTGGCGCCCCTGACCGTGGTGCCTGGCCATGGCCCGGTCTTTGGATTTAGCGGCGCCGTCATGGCCAGGGCTAGGCAGCGGCTGGACAGCTTTGCCCTAGACCCGGTGCGCCATGCCCAGCATGCGGGCAAAGTCCTGCTCAAATTCAAATTGCTGGAGGTGCAGCAACAGCGCCGCACCGACTTCATGGCCTGGGCCCTGGCCATGCCTTACATGGTCAAGGTGCACCAGCGCTATTTTGCAGGCACCGACCTGCAGGACTGGCTGAACCAGTTGCTGGCCGACTTGGTCAAGGTGGGGGCGGCCCAATCGTGCCAGGACTGGGTAGGCAACCGCTGAGTTCCGACTTGTCTGTCAAAGTCAGTTTTCGATAGCTTTCAAGCTGAGCGTTGGTGCTGCACAGGATGTGACAGCCCATCCCCCAAGCACATGCAGCTGACTTTGGCTGCTGCTTAAAAATAATTTTTAGGTTGAATCTGTGGGTCTTATGCCCCAAAATGGTGATAAAGAATTCAATAAGGCTAAAAACAGAAGGCATAAACCACATATTTGTAAAGTTTTTGAGAATTAATGTAACTTTAAGGCTAATAATGGAAGCTGATCAATTGTGGATTGACGTCAACCTTGGGCAACGCCACCAGCGCCCCTATGGTCGTCAGCCGTTTATCAGTTATTATAATTTTATGAATATTCTTTTGGTTGAAGACTACCAAGACCTTCAGTTGGCCATGACTGAAACGCTCAAGCGTCAAAGCCACC
>CANHKH010000304.1 GCA_947460165.1 Comamonadaceae bacterium | reverse complement strand
GGCCCGCCCCGTGCGGCCGGCCTTTGTGCCGCTGTCAGCCCGCAAGCTGGCCGTGTGCCGCACCCTCATGCAAGACGACTTGGCGCCAGAAGTCGCCCAGGCTTTTGAGCGCAGCTTGCACAGGCTCAGCCAAGCGGGCGCGCAGATTCAAGAGATTGAGCTTGGCGACATCCGGGACTTGGCCGCCATCAACGCCACGGGGGGATTTTCAGCCGCTGAAAGCTGGGCCTGGCACAGGCCATGGCTGGCCCGCCAAGGCCAGGCTTACGACCCGCGCGTGGCCCTGCGCATACGGCGCGGCGCCGACATGAGCGCGGCCGACTACCTGGACCTGGTGCAAGCCCGCCGCGAGTGGATGGCGCGCATGGCGCAGCAACTGGCAGGCTTGGACGCCGTGCTCTCACCCACCGTGCCCATCACCGCGCCGCCCATGGCCGACTTGGTGCAAGACGACAGTGCTTTCTTCAAGGTCAATGGCCTGCTGCTGCGCAACACCTCGGTGGTCAACATGCTGGACGGCTGCGGCCTGTCCCTGCCCTGCCAAGCGCCTGGCAGCCTGCCCGTGGGCCTGATGGTCTGGCACGCGGCCATGCACGACGACACCGTGCTCGACGTGTCGCTGCAGGTGGAAGCGGCGCTGGCCTGAAGGCCAGAGGCGCCCTGCCCCGCTCGCCTCAAACCACGGCCACCCATGCTGCGCATCACCCCCGAGCGCAGCTGGCCTTTGTTCAACACCGCTGCCACCCTGGCCTGGGAGCAACAGGCCCAGGCCAGCTTGCCCGCGCACACGCTGATGCAACGCGCCGGTTTGGCAGTGGCCAAGCTGGCCAGAGCGATCGCGCCGCACGGCCGCCGCGTCTGGGTGGCGTGCGGGCCAGGCAACAACGGCGGCGACGGCTTTGAGGCAGCCGCTCACCTGCACCGCCTGGGCTGGCAGGTTCACCTGAGCTGGACAGGTGCTGAGCGCAGCCCGCCAGATGCGCTATGGGCCAGGCAGCGGGCCTTGGCCGCCGGGGTGGTGCTGCACACCGACGCGCCCGCCGAATTTGACTTAGGGATTGACGCCCTGCTCGGCCTGGGCGCCGACCTGTCAGCGCAGCGCCCAAGCAGCAGCACCATGCTGGCGTGGCTGAGCCGCATGCATGGCAGCACCGCCCCCGTGCTGGCCGTGGACCTGCCCACCGGCTTGCAGGCTGACACTGGCGTGGCCTTGGCCGCGCCAGGCCAAGCGCCGCGCCACACGCTCAGCCTGCTGACCCTCAAGCCCGGTCTTTTCACCGGTCAAGGGCGCGAACACGCAGGCCAAGTCTGGTTGGATGAGCTGGGCGTGCAAGCCGATGCGCCACCACCGAGCGCTTGGCTGCTGGGCGCCGACCTGGCCGGCCGCAGCCCCAAGGCCATGGCGCAGCACAGTGGCCACAAGGGCAGCTTTGGCGACGTGCTGGTGGTGGGCGGCCAGCACCTGGAGGGCAGTGGCACCAGCATGGCGGGTGCGGCCGTGCTGGCGGCCAGGGCTGCTCTGCACCACGGTGCGGGCCGGGTCTATGTGGCCTTGCTGGGCCAGCCAGCTCTGGCGGTGGACCTGGTTCAGCCTGAGCTGATGTTCAAGTCGGCCGCCTCCTTGGGCCAGCTGGCCCACAGCGTGGTGGCGGTGGTGGGCTGCGGCGGTGGTCAGGCGGTGGCGGACGTGCTGCCCGGCCTTTTGGGGCAAAGCCTGCGGCTGGTGCTGGACGCCGATGCGCTCAACGCAGTGGCTGCAGACCCTGCGCTCAGGCGCGGCCTGGCCCAGCGGGGGCGGTCAGGCCTGTGCAGCGTGCTCACGCCCCACCCCTTGGAGGCGGCACGCCTGCTGGGTGCCACCGCCGCTCAAGTGCAGGCCGACCGGCTGCGGGCGGCCCAAACGCTGGCCGATGAACTGGCCTGCGTGGTGCTGCTCAAAGGCTCGGGCAGCGTGGTCGCCAGCCCCGACCAAACGCCCATGGTCAACGCCAGCGGCAATGCCCTGTTGGCCAGCGCTGGCACTGGAGATGTGTTGGCCGGCATGGTGGGCTCGGCCATGGCCCAAGGCCTGTTGAAACGGGCAGCGGCCTTGCAGGCCATGCATGAACATGGATCGCGTGCAGACGCCTGGGCCGTGCAATGCGCAGGCCGGGTCCTGACGGCCAGTGACTTGGCTCTCTCAAGGGCCAGCTCGCGCTAGAGCCTCGTGGTGGCCCTGGCCGGTGATGGCTCAGGCCATGGCGAGGCAGTGCCTGCGGCTGCGCGCGCGGGCATGCCCTGCCACTCAAGGCGCCAGACCGCCCACGGCCTGCATCGGCAAGCCCTCAGGGCGCACGCCACAGACCAAATCAGCCGAGTCGTTGTGGGTGACGGCCCGCTCATTTTTGGCATGGCCCACGTCCATGTCACGCGGCAAAGTCACATTGTTTTTGACGGCCAGCACCTCGGCCATGACGCTGACCGCAATTTCAGCCGGGGTCTTGCTGCCAATGTAAATGCCTATGGGGCCGCGCAGGCGGGCCAGCTGCGCTGGCGTCATCTCAAAATGGTCGAGCATGCGCTGGTGGCGCGCTTCGTTGTTGCGCCTAGAGCCAATGGCGCCCACGTAAAAAGCCTCGGTGGTCAAGGCTTCCATCAAGGCCAGGTCGTCGAGCTTGGGGTCGTGCGTCAACGCAATCACGCAGCTGCGCCTGTCGGGCCTGAAAGAAGCCACCACGTCGTCGGGCATCTCGCGGGTGAGCGAGACGCCAGCCACCTGCCAGGCGCCGCTGTATTCCTCACGGGGGTCGCACACGGTAACCGCAAAGCCACTGAACAACGCCATGGTGGCCAGGTACTCGGTGAGCTGGCCTGCGCCTATGAGCAGCATGCGGTACTCCGGGCCAAAGGTGTTGATGAGCTCGCCCTCGTCAATGACCAACTCAGCCGGGGTGCTGGCTGCGGCCAGCTGCACAGCGCCGTCGCTCAGTCGCACACGCCGTTGCATGAGTTGGCCGGCCTCCAGCGCCAACACCAGCTGCACAAGTGGTTCGGCCGCCGGGTCGTACTCCAGCAGCAACTCCAGCGTACCGCCACAGGGCAGGCCAAAGCGGTGCGCCTCGTCGGCGGTGACGCCGTACTTGACAAACCCCGGCGCGCCTGTGGGTATGGCGCGAAGGCCGGGCTGGGATGTGCCCGCCTGGTCTACAGCGCCAGCGCTGGCCTGCGCATAAGCACGGGTGTGCTGGTAAATCAGGTCGTCCTCAATGCAGCCGCCAGAGACCGAGCCCACCACGGTGCCGTCTTCACACAAAGCCATGATGGAGCCCACCGGCCGGGGCGAGGAGCCCCAGGTGCGCACCACCGTGGCCAGCAGCGCACGGCGACCCGCCAAGCGCCAGTCGCGCAAGCTGCGCAAGACCATGACGTCGAGGTTTTCCATGCGCCAGGGCCCTTCAGTGTGCCAACCAGAGCACGGCCAGCATGAGGGCCGCACCTGCGCCAGCCAACACCAAGGACGGCAGCAGCACAGCCGGGGCAGGCGGTGCAGGGCGCAAGGCCGGGGCGCTGGCCGGGGCGGCCTCTGATGCGCCGTAGCGGCGCTGCATTTCGTCGTCAAAGCGGCGAAAAAAATCTTCTGCCAAGGAGCGCGCAGCGCCGTCGATCAGGCGCTGGCCCAGCTGGGCCACCTTGCCGCCCACCGAGGCCTGCACGGTGTAGGCCAAGGTGCAACCGGCGGGCGTGGGAGTCAGTTTCACCTCGGCCTGGCCTTTGCCAAAGCCGGCCGGGCCGCCTTGGCCCTCAAACAAAATGCGGTAACTGTGCGGGGGAACGATGTCGGTCAGCGTGATTTGACCCTTGAACTTGGCCGACACCGGGCCTATGCGCAAGGCCATGCCTATGGCGTACTGGTTCTCGCCCGTGGACAACACGCTGTCGCAGCCGGGAATGCACAGCTTGAGCACTTCAGGATCGTTCAGGCTGTCCCAAGCCTGCTGTTGGCTGACGGCCAGTTCTCGGGTGGCTTGCATGTCCATGGCGTGAGGTCTTTCTTTTTAAAGTCGTGGGGGTCTGGAGGCCAGACATTTTTCAATTGTGCAGCAGGCCGGCGAGGCTGGCGCGTCAGGCCTTGATGAGCTTTGCCAAACTTTGTGCCAGCTCTTGCAACTCACTGAGGTTGTGCACGGCCAGCATGCCATGGGCCTGGCGGTGCAACACGGCCGCGCCCCGCGCCAGCGGCGCGTAGCCCTCAAAGCGCAGCAAAGGGTTGAGCCACAGCAAGCGCCGGCTGTGCAGCCTGAGCCACTGGAGCTCGGCGGCCAGGTCTTGCGGCTCGCCCGTGTCCAGGCCGTCGGTGATCATCAGCACCACGCTGCGCCGCCCCACCAGCTGCCGGCCATGGCGCTTTCTGAGCTGCGCCAGCGAGGCGCCCAAGCGCGTGCCGCCGGCAAAGTCGGCCACCAGGGCGTTGGCGCTGGCCAGCATGGCGTCGGTGTCGGCCTGCTTGAAGGCGGGGGCCAAGTCGGTCAGGTTCATGCCAAAAGCGAACACCTGGCGCTGGCGGTGCTGGCGGGTGGCGGCATGCAAAAAAGCCAGCAGCAAGCGGGCATAGCGCTCCATGGAGCCCGACACATCGACCAGCACCACCAGCGGCAGCGGCTGGCGCCTGCGGGCCAGCCGGGGCAGCTCCATGAGCTCGCCGCCGCTGCGGGCAGCGCGCTGCATGACGCCGGGCCAGTGCGGCCTGCCGCCGCGCTGGCCGG
>CANHKH010000303.1 GCA_947460165.1 Comamonadaceae bacterium | reverse complement strand
GTGGTCACCGTCAGCGCAGAAAGCGGCGCCAGCACCGTGGTGACCTTCACCCGTGGCAGCAACACGGTCACGAAGACCGTGACCGGCACAGGATCAGCCCAGGCAGTCGTTCTGAGCAGTGCAGACCTCACCACTCTTGGCGATGGCACCATCAGCGTGAGCGCAGTCGCCACCGACGCCGCAGGCAACGCCAGCAGCGCAGGCAGCACCAGCTTCACCCTGGACACGGCAGCGCCTGCAGCGCCGACCTTGGCCCTGGGCACCGGAGTCTCCAACGGCGCGACAAGCACTGAAGCCACAGCCGCAGGCGGCGTGGTCACCGTCAGTGCAGAAACAGGTGCCAGCACCGTGGTGACCTTCACCCGCGGAAGCAACACGGTCACGAAGACCGTGACGGGAACGGGATCAGCACAAGCCGTCACATTGAGCAGCGCAGACCTGACTACTCTCGGCGATGGCTCCATCAGCGTGAGCGCAGTGGCCACCGACGCTGCAGGCAACGCCAGCAGCGCAGGCAGCACCAGCTTTACGCTCGACACTGCGGCGCCCACTGCCCAGCTGGACCTGGTGGGCTCGGTGCTGGCCAACAACAGCGGCATTGTTTACGACTACGGCGCGGGTTCTTTCTACAAGCTCAATAACACTGCAATGACTTGGGAGAATGCCAACACGGCCGCAGCTGCCACCACCTTGATGGGCAAGGACGGGCATTTGGTCATCGTCAACAGCGCCAAGGAGCAAGCTTATGTGTGGGATCGCGATTTGGTTTGGCACGGCTACTCCTGGACTGCTGCAAGCGACAAGGCGGTTGACGGAACTTGGAAGTGGTATTACGGTGCGATTGCTGGAGAAACCTTCTGGCAAGGCAGCACAGCGCAAAACGGGGCCTATACCCTTTGGTACGCAAGTGAACCGAATGGTGGTACCGGTGAAAACTATGCCGCTTTATCAACCTATAACTTTGCTGGCCAGGCATGGTCCAACGGTACATGGTTAGATTTATCAGGCGCGCAGTTGTATGCCTCCGTCGTCGAGTACGAAGGCTCCGGTGTATTGAACCGCCAAAGCTATGCCAACACCGCTACGCTCAAGGTCAACAGTACCGAGGCGGGCACGGCCTATTTGGTCAATGCCAGCAATACGGTGAGCACGGTGGCGCAGGTCACGGCGCTGGCCGATGCGCAGTGGAATTCTGCAACCTTGGCTGCGGCCAACACGACGGTGCTTTCTAGCGAAGACTTTTCCACAACCCCTTCGGGTTGGAACAGCACGGCCACATCTGGGAACACGACCTCGACCGGCAATATGGGCGGAGCGATGGGCAGTTTCTTGGGTCAGTTCCACGACACCTCGGGCACGGGCGCGCAAGCGGTGTCCAAAAGCTACAGCTTTGGTGCGGCCAATGCGAACAAGACGGTCACCATCGACTTTGACATGTACGAGATCGACAACTGGAACGGTGAGCTGTTCAAGGTGTACATCAACGACGTGGCGGTCAGTGCACAGTCTTACCGTAACGCGACATCGAGCATCAAAGATGGTGGCGTGGACTTGGGCAACGCGTCTGCCAATAGTGCGAACGGTTTGGGCAGTGGCTCGAGCACAAGCGGCAGTTTTCCAAGCAATACCGGCACCCAATTTACAGAAGAGTCGCACCACTACAGCCTGCAGGCCACGCTGGACGCAAACGGCAACGTCAAGCTGGGTTTTGGCTCGGGCTTGACGGGCAATACCAACTTCACCAACGCGTCCTGGGGCATTGACAATGTGGTGATCGCCACGGCGCTGACCAGCAGCAACTCCTTGTCGCTGGCGGCCTTGGCCGACGGCAGCTACAAGCTGTACACGGCCGACGCGGCGGGAAACCTGAGCGCAGCGACCATAGACACAGTGACGGTAGACAACACAGCGCCCACTCTGAGCACACTCACCCGAGGCACCACCACAGGGGTGAGTGCCTCCGGCAATACGAATGTGGACAGCGTGGACTTCCTGCTTAACTTCAGTGAATCCATGAACGCCGCCACGCTCAATGCAGCAGACCTGGTGGTGATGATCAATGGTGTGCCGCAAAGCGCCAACGTCACCATCACAGCCCCGGTGCTGGTGAGCGGTAACCAATACAAGGTCACCGTCAGCGGCACAGCCATCACCAACGGCAATGGCTTGCTGAGCTTGAGCCTGGCTTCTGGCTACAGCCTGAACGATGTGGCGGGCAACAACCTGACCGCAAGCACGCTGACCAACTTGGTCACCAACGGCAACTTCGATACGTCGTTGACCAACGGTTGGACCTCCAGCGGTTCAGTGGCTTACTCCGCAGGCGCTGTGACCATGGGCTCGTCTGGTAACGTTTCAGGAGGTACCCTCTCGCAGGTGCTCAGCACCACGGCTGGGGTGACCTACACCGTCACCTACGGACTGCGCACAGACAACGCTACTTGGGGAAACTGCACCATGGTGGCCTCTGCGATGGCTGCAGATGGCACGACCACCTTGGGCACTTTGACCACCAGCTTGCAAAGCACAAGCCTCCAATACCAAACCTACACCTTCACAGCAACGGGCAGCAGCACCACGATCAAATTCGTCAACACCGTCGATCAATCAAATAACGATATTTTCCTGGATGATGTGGTGGTGCTGACGCCTCAGGCGAGTAACTACACGCTGGACAACACTGCACCGACCAACACCGTGCCCAACATCAAGGCGCTGGCCATGAATGCCGCCAGCACTCAATTTGCCACCTTGCCCACCATCACCGTGGGCGGTGACATCACCCTGGAAGCCTGGGTCAATATCAGCAGTGCCCAAACCGGATGGCAACGCGTGATAGACCTCGCGACCGGCCCCAATGACCCCAATGGTTTGCTGGTTTTTTTCAACTTCGGTGGTGGTCAAATATCATTTCAAGCGCTCAATGGCACAAGTTATTTGGGTACATTGAGTGCGCCCTCCGCATTCACAACAAATGCTTGGCAGCATGTGGCGGTGACGGTGAGTGCAGCCAATGCGGTGACCATCTATGTCAACGGCGTTTCAGTTGCTACAGGGACATTGAGTGGCGCCATTCCCACGTTGGCCCGCACCACCAATTACGTGGGTAAGAGTACATACCCGTCAGATCCGTATCTCAATGGTTCAGTGGGTGATGTGCGGGTGTATGACTACGCCCGCACCCAAGCACAGATTCAAAGCGATATGACCGGCGTGGTGGATACATCCGACGCCAATCTGAAGGTTTACTACCCCTTTAACAACAGCGCCAGCAGTGGCCTCAGTGGCGGCACAGCGGCCACCCTGAGCGGTAACCCGAGCTACACCTCCTCGCTGATTTTCAGCTCGGACACGGGCACCAGTGCCAGCGACTTCGTGACTAACCAAGCCGCCCAGACCCTGCGCGGTACGCTGCTCAGCCCGCTGGCCACCGGCGAGACGGTGTATGTATCGGTAGACAACGGCAGCACCTGGACGGCAGCCAACAACACCACCGTGGGCCAAAGCACCCGGAGTGCGGCGGGCCTGACGCTCACAGGCAGCAACACCCTCAAAGTCAAGGTGAGCGATTTGGCTGGCAACGACGGCCCGGTGACCAGCCAAACCTATGTGCTGGACACCACCGCCACGGCAGTCAATCTGGACAGGCGCGATGTGGGCATTGATTACACCGTTCCAACACGCACCCAGGCCACTGCCGCCACGGTCGTACCGTTGACCGGTGTTTCCGGCTCTGGCGTGGGTGTGACCGAAGCGGACCGGGTGTCCAGCATCCGTGTGCAAGTCTCTGGCTTGCGCGACGGCACCAGCGAGAAGATCAACATCAACGGCACCACCTCGGTGGACCTCAATGCCGATGGCACCTCTTTGCCGGCCAGCATCACGCTCACCGACCCGAGTCAGGCGACCTGGTCCGTGGCCTACAGCAGCGGTGTGTTCACCTTCACGCCGACCGCCAACGGTGCGTCGACCACGGCCAGTGCAGACAGTGCCGCTTGGTTGCTCAATTCCATCGGCTACAAAGACACCGCAGGCACGGTCACCGACGGCTTGCGCCAGTTTGTGTTTACCCTGATGGACAGGGCAGGCAACAGCAGCCCTGCGGCCACGGCCAGCGTGGCTATCAACGCCGCCCGTCCGTCGGCAGCCAGCAGCACCCCGGTGGTGACGACGGACGCCAACGCCGATGGCGTAAAAGGCGATCAGTTCACCCTGAGCTTTAGCGAAGCGGTGGCCACCACGGCGGTGACCACGGTGGCAAACTGGACGCTCAGCGGCTCCACCACGCTGGGCACCGGGGCCACCATCACGGCCGTCAACCCGGTGACGCTGGGCGGTGTGAGCTATGCCAGCCAGTATTTGGTGACAGGCGGCACAGGCCGGACTTACACCACGGGCACCACACTGACGATTGCCGCCGCCAATGTGGTGGGCACCGATGGTGCAAGCAACGATACGGCGACCGGCAACGTGGTGTTCACCCTGCCTGACATCGTGGCCCCTGGATCGGTCACGCCGCCGCTGTATGTCTCCAGTGACAACTACGTCAACAACACCGAAGCGACCACCGCGGGTGGGTTTGGCACGGCGTTCACGTTCACGGCCAGCAGCGACAACGCCAAGATCCGCTACTACCTCAATGGGGCCGAGCTGACAGGCAAAGTGGCCACGGTGATCGCCGCAGACACCAGCAACACCCTGACCTTGCTGCCGGCAGACTTTTCGGGCTTGGCCGATGGCGC
>CANHKH010000302.1 GCA_947460165.1 Comamonadaceae bacterium | reverse complement strand
GCCAAGCTGCTGGCGATTTGTGCCCGGCAAGGGGCCAGCCCTCACCCCCACCATCGCCGGCAGGCCGGCTCCTAGAGCGGCGCTGCAGCGGCCCTCCATTCATTGACATCGACCATGCCACACACCTTCTTCAGCGCCAGTGCATCGCCAGGCTCTCAAGCCAATCCAGCCCCAAGTTGGAATCTGCCTTTGACGGGCTGCGGGGAGTGGCGACCATGAGCCGCCTGCCTTTTGCCGGCCGCATTGCGGTGGTCACCGGTGGGGCCAGTGGCATTGGCCAGGCTTGCTGCGAGCTGCTGGCCCAGCGCGGCGCCAAGCTGGTGGTGCTGGACCTGCAGGCCGAACAAGCCAGCGAGGTGGCCTCGGCCATAGGCGGCCATGCTTATGCGCTCGATGTGGCCGACGTGGCGCAGGTCGAGGCGGTGGCCAAGCGCGTGGAGCGCGAGGTTGGCGAGGTGGAGTTCCTCATCAGCGCCGCCGGTGTTTTGCAAGGCGACGCCCTGCCGCCTGCGCAACTGCCCTGGGCGCAGTACAACCGCGTGTTCGAGGTCAACCTGCGCGGCACCCACGCGGTGTGCGCTGCCTTTGGCAGCCGCATGGCCGCCCGTGGGCGCGGCGCCATCGTCAACTTGGCCTCCATCTCGGCCATGCGCTCAACCCCCTTGCACGCCTACGGCCCCATGAAAGCCGCCCTCGTGGCCCTGACTGAAAACCTGGCCGCCGAATGGGGCCGCAGCGGCGTGCGCGTCAATTGCCTGTCGCCCGGCCCGGTGCTCACCCCCGCCTTGCAAGCCGCTTTTGACCAAGGCCAGCGCGACCGCCACACCATGGCGCAAAACTCAGCCACCGGTCACATCGCCAGCGTCAAGGAGGTGGCCCAGGCGGCGGCGTTTTTGTTGTCTGACGAGGCCAGCGCCATCACCGGTGTGAACCTGCCGGTGGACCACGGCTGGCTGGTTGCCACCTCGTGGCCCACCTTTGGCGGCCTGCGCCCTGCGGTCTGAGCCTGTGACATTTTTGGGAGCCTCTTGATGCCTTCTCCTCCCCTTGCCGGCGTGCGCATTCTCAGCCTGGCCGAACAACTGCCCGGGCCTTACGCCACCTTGCTGCTGGCCGACATGGGCGCCGACGTGATCTTGGTCGAGCGACCCGGCACGGGCGACCCATCGCGCCGGTTTGAGGGCTTGTTCGCCTCCATGAACCGCAACAAGCGCTCCATCACGCTCAACCTCAAAGACCCACTAGACAAGCAGCGCTTTTTGGAGCTGGTGGACACCGCCGACGTGGTGATGGAAGGCTATCGCCCCGGCGTCATGAAGCGCTTGGGCCTGGACGCCGAGACCTTGCGCGCGCGCAAGCCGTCGCTGGTGTTTGCGTCCATTTCTTCTTTTGGGCAAGACGGCCCGCTCGCTGCCGTGGCCGGCCACGACCTGAGCATTCAGGCCGCCGTGGGCATGGTGCAGGTGCCGCCCGGCCAAGAAAGCCGCGCCGCTGTGCCCGCCCTGCCCATGGCCGACATTGCCTCGGCCATGTTTGCGGCGCTGGGCGTGGTCACGGCCTTGCTGGCGCGCGAGCGGGGCGCGGCGGGCAGCACCATCGACGTGTCCATGCTCGACTCATTGCTCAGCTGGATGACGCTCTTTGTGGTGCCGCCTGTCAACGGCCTGCCGCTGCGCGAGTTGCCGCCGCTGGAACCCGCCTACGGCGTGTTTGCCACCCGCGATGCCGGCCAAATCACCCTCAGCGTGGCCGGTGAAGACCACATGTGGCAGGCCCTGTGTGACCTGCTGGCCCTGCCGCAATACCGCCAGCTCAGCGAGACCGAGCGCGAAGCCCGCGTGTGGGAGATAGACCCGGTGCTGCGCCAGGCCCTGGCTGAATGGCCTACGGAGGCGCTTTACGCCGAGCTGGAGTCGCGCGGCATTGCCTTT
Source organism: Comamonadaceae bacterium (assembly GCA_947460165.1). Classification (GTDB taxonomy): domain Bacteria; phylum Pseudomonadota; class Gammaproteobacteria; order Burkholderiales; family Burkholderiaceae_C; genus Polaromonas. Next base: position 2,813 of record CANHKH010000302.1, on the reverse strand, counting down.
GGCCCGGTGATTCTGGGCGAGCAGGTGCTGCAGTCGCCCCAGGTGCGCCACCGCGGCATGGCCGCGCATGGCGTGGGCCCGCGCCAGCAGACCTTTGTCAAGCAACCGATTTTGTTTGACGGCGCCAACTTCGACATCACCCGCCCGCCCCCTGCCTTGGGCGAGCACAACGCCGAGTTGCTGGCCCCGCTTGAGCCCGGTCAAGCGCCCGCCTGAGCGCCATTGCGCACGGGTGTGAGGTCAGCCGCGCACACTGCGGCGCTGGCCTGGTTGCATTCACCGAAAGGCCTTGGCCGCCTCGGGGTCCAAAGACCCGCTCAAGTGCCGCACCTGTCTGTGCATTTCGGCGGCCACGGCGGCCCGCCGTGTGGGGTCCAGGCGCGATGAAATGGCGGCCACGCTGATGGCCGCGATGCTGTGGCCCACCGCAAAAGCCACGCCCACAGATGCCACGCCCGGGATCACCGGGCCGTCCAGAAACGAAAAGCCTTGCTCGCGCCCTTGCTGCACGGCAACGCGCACCTGCTGGGCATCCATGGCCGACAAACTGGGGTAGAGCGCGGCGTTGGCGGCAATGATCTCGTCGGCTTCTTGTTCGGGCAGGGCGCACAAAATGGCCAGGCCCCCCGCGCCAATGCCTAAGGGCCGGCGCACGCCCACATCGAGCGTCAGCACCTTGATGGGGTAGTCACCCAGGGCGCGGGCCGAGCACACGGCTTCCAGCCCGCGCCGCTCGCTCAGGTAGAGCGTGTCTTTGGTGTGCTCGGCCAGCGCGGCCAGGGTCTGCTCGCAGTGCTCGGCCAGTTGCAGCTTGGGCCTGGCCAGCAAGCCCAGCTCAAAGAGCAAAGCACCTAAAAAATACTTGCGCGTGAGCGCATGCCGCTCCAGCAGGCCTTCCATTTCCAAGCGCTGCAGCATGCGGTAGCAGGTCGAGCTGGGCAGGCCGCAGGCCGCGCTGACCTCGGCCAAGCGCATGCCGCTGCGGCCCTTGGAGGCCACGATGCGCAGCAAGCTGACCACCCGCTCAATGCTTTGGGTGCCGCTGCGGGCGGCTTGCGGCGGGCTGGCAGCGGCGTCCAGCTTGGGCTTGGGTTGTCGGGTGCTTGCCACGATGCGGGAATTTTGAGGGTTTCTACGAGACAGCGGCATGTGCAAACCGGCTGTAATGACCTTTCATTTTCCCACCCAACAGCCACCATGTGGCAATTGAAGCGACACCCATGCCGCACACCATGACCGAGAAGATCCTGGCCCGCGCCAGCGGACGCGCGTCCGTGCGGCCCGGCGACGAGATCGAGGCCAGACCCGACTTTGTCATCGCTTACGACTTTCCGGGCTACACCGATGTGTTCTTTCGCGAAGCCCGCGAGGAGTTCGGCGTCGACAAGGTCTCCAGCCCCGAGCGCTTTGTGCTGTTCATCGACCACATGGTGCCCGCCGCCACCCCCAAAGAAGAAGAGCTGCACCGCGTCACCCGCACCTGGGGTGCGGCCCAGGGCGTGCCTGTGCACGAGCGCAAGGGCATAGGCCACCAGGTCTCGGCCGAGCTGGGTTACGCCCAACCTGGGGCCTTCATTGTTCACTTTGACGGCCACGTCAGCCAGCTGGGTGCGTTTGGTGCTTACGCCTTTGGCGCCCGCAAAGGCATTTTGGAAGGCTTTGTCTCCGAGACCTTGGCGCTCACCGTGCCGCCCACCGTCAAAATTGTGCTCACCGGCACCTTGCAGCCCGGCGTGATGGCGCGCGACGTGTTCCACCACATGGTGCGGGTCATGGGCCCTGCGTCATGCGCCTTCAAAGCGGTGGAGCTGGCCGGCCCGGTGATAGACGCCATGAGCATAGAAGGGCGGCAAACCATTTGCGGCCAAGCCATGTTTTTGGGCGCCAACACCATGTTGATCGCGCCCGACGCGCGCACCTTGGAGTGGCTCGAAGGACGCTCTTTGCTGAAGGTCGAACCCGTCTACCCCGACGCCGACGCGGTCTACGAGCGGGTGGTCACCATCGATGTGACCGCGCTCGAACCCATTGTGGTGGTGCCACCCAGCCCGGCCAACACCCAAGACCTCTCCAAGCACCTGGGCCTGGAGGTGCACACCGGTTACCTGGGCTCGTGCGCCAGCGGCCGCATTGAAGATTTGCGCGCTGCGGCCGACGTGTTGCGCGGCCGGCAGGTCAAGCCCGGCTTTCAGCTCAACGTGGTGCCCACCTCGCAGGCCATCATGGTGCAAGCCGCCCGAGAGGGCCTCATTGAGGTGTTGGCCCAGGCCGGCGCCTTCATCAGCTCGCCCACCTGCGACTACTGCTACGGCCGCATCGCCACCATGGCCGACGGCCAGCGCGCGGTGTCCACCGGCACGCTCAACACCCCCGGCCGCATGGGCAGCGTGAACTCTGAGATTTACCTGTGCAACGCGGCGGTGGTGGCGGCCTCGGCCATTGAGGGCCGCATTGCCGACCCCCGGCCTTACCTGCTGGGTGCGGCATGAGCCTCAAAAATTTGCAAGGCCGCGTGGCCTGGGTGTTTGAGGAAGACGACTATGACATCGACCTCATCGTGGGCGTCAGCAACATCAAAATCACCGACCTGAACGAGCTGGCCGCGCTGGCCATGGCCGACCGCGACCCCGGCTTTGCCGCCAGCGTGCAGCCCGGCGACATGCTGGTGGGTGGCCGCAACTTTGGCTATGGCCACCCGCACTACCCCGCCATGCGCGCCATGCACCACCTGGGCATTGCAGGCGTGGTGGCCGAGTCCTTCTCGCCTGGCTTTTTCAGGGGCGAGATGAGCATGGGCTTTGCCCTGGTCACCT
>CANHKH010000301.1 GCA_947460165.1 Comamonadaceae bacterium | reverse complement strand
GTTTTGCTCTGAATTGATCCACTCGCCCAGCAGGTGGTGCGCCGTGCCCACGCCCACAGAAGAAAAACTCAAAGGCCGCTTGCGCGCCGTCTCGACCACGTCGGCCATGGTGCGTATGGGCGAGTTGGGCGCCACGGCAATCACCATGGGGTAGGTGGTGAGGGTGGAGGTCCAGGCGAAATCGGCCACCGCGCGAAAAGGCAAGGTCTTGCGCATGGCCGCCATGGTCGAGTGGCCGCTGGGGGCCAGCAGCCAGGTCAAGCCGTCGCCCGGCGCTTTGGCCACAGCGTCGGCCGCCAGCGCGCCACCAGCGCCGGCGCGGTTTTCCACCACCACGGTCTGGCCCAACAGTTCGCCCAACTTGGGGGCCATGAGCCTGGCCACGATGTCTGAGCTGCCGCCTGGGGCAAAACCCACCAGCAGGCGTATGGGCTTGTCGGGCCGCCAGTTGCCGGTCTGCGCCAGCGCGGGCAAGCCGGCGGCCAAGCTGGCCAGGGTGAGAATGCCCAAGCGAAGGGCATGGCGGCGGTGGGGCAAAGTGGTCACGCAAAATCCTTGGTTCAATGTGCGGCCGGCAAAGGGGAAGTGTTGGCGGGCTGCGGGCGATGATGCCCCAGATCGTGTCTGAAAGTGATGCTGGCAAGCCCTTGCTGGGGCAAACCCTGAATGTGGGCCACCCGACTAAGATGCAGCTGCATGGAACCACTTGCCCGCGCTGCGGGCCCGACCCTTGACGAGGATGCTTGCATGAGCGACTTGCTGCGCCGCCCCGGAGCGCTGACCTTCAGCCACATGGGCATGTATGTGCTGGACATCGAGCGCATGGCCCGCTTTTACCGCGAGGTGCTGGGCTTCACAGAAACCGACCGTGGCCTGCTGGGCACGGCGCAGCTGGTCTTCCTCAGCCGCGACCCCGCCGAGCACCACCAACTGGTGCTGGCCACCGGGCGGCCTGCAGACCTGGGTTTTTCCGTCATCAACCAAATTTCTTTGCGCGTGCCTGACCTCGCCACCCTGCGCGAGGTGCGCCGCCGCATGCAGGCCGATGCGGGCGCCCACGACCTGGCCAGCGTGACCCACGGCAACGCCATTTCCATTTATGTCCGCGACCCTGAAGGCAACCGCCTGGAGGTCTTCATGGACTGCCCCTGGTACTGCGAACAACCGCTGCGCGAACCGGTGGACCTGGACCTGCCCGACGAGGCGGTGATGGCGCAGGCCGAGGCCATGGCCCGCAGCCGCCCGCGCTTTCAGCCCCGCAGCGAGTGGATGGCCGAGATGGCCCGCCGCATGGGACAGGCTTGAATTTTTTCCTTCACCTCTTTTTTCACTCGTTTTTATGAAACTCATCAGCTTCATCCACCAAGGCCAAGCCACTTACGGCGCGGTGATCGGTCAAGACCAAGTGCTGCACCTCGGGGCGCACCTGGGCGCGCAAGCGCCTGACCTGCAGTCTGTGCTGGCCCAGGGCCTGCTCGCGCAAGCCCAGGCTCTGGCAGCGTCTGAGGCCCCCACCCTCACCCTGGCGCAGGTAGAGCTGCTGCCCGTGATCCCCAAGCCTGGCAAGATCATTTGCGTGGGCCTCAACTACCACGACCATGTGCGCGAAACCGGCCGCGAGCTGACCGAGAGCCCAGCGCTGTTTGTGCGGGTGGCCAACTCCCAGGTGGCCCATGGCCAGGCCATCGTCAGGCCGCGCGAGTCGCACCGCCTGGACTACGAGGGCGAGATCGCCGTCATCATCGGCCAAGGCGGGCGGCGCATCAGCGAAGCCCAGTCCTGGCAGCACATTGCCGGCTACAGCTGCTACAACGACGGCAGCATCCGCGACTGGCAAGTGGCCACCACCCAGTGGACGGCGGGCAAAAACTTTTGGCGCACGGGCGGCTTTGGCCCCTGGATGGTCACGGCCGACGAGATCGCGCCCGACCAGCTGATGACGCTGACCACGCGCCTGAACGGCCAGGTGATGCAACAAGCCACCACGGCCATGCTGATCCACAGCATTCCCCGGCTGATCAACTACATCTCCACCGTCATGCCGCTGGAAGCTGGCGACGTGATCGTCACCGGCACCCCCGGCGGCGTGGGCAACAAGCGCAGCCCGCAAGTGTTCATGAAGCCGGGCGACGTGGTGGAGATTGAAATTGATGCCGTGGGCGTGCTGCGCAACACGGTTTGCGACGACTGAGCGGGCGCTGCGAGGTGGGATGCGGCTGAGCGTGGTCTGTGTTCAAGCCTTTGGTCACCACGGTGCCATTCAAGCTGCCTGCAGTAAAAACTCAACTTTCACGGCCTCGTAGGGAAACTCAAGCTGACCAGACTCGGTGCGATGGAGGACGCCTGCGTAAAAAAGAGCCGACAAATCTGAATGAACGGCTTTGACGTCTCGACCCACGCGCCGTGCAGCCTCGCGCACTGTGACTGGCCCTGCGCCACAAAGCGCTTTCAATAGTTCCCAACGTTTTGCGGTGAGGACTCTCCAAAGCAGCTCGGGCGTAGCAAAAGAGATTCGATCCGACTTGGAGCTCTTTCCTGACTTCCAGGCCTGAGCAAAGTCGTCCATGGCCTCGCTGACAGGGCGAACATCAAATGTCACTGTCTTCACGGTTGATCCTTTCTATGTCGCGTTGGAAGGAGGCCAATAGCTTGTCTACGCCATCAAAGGTATGGCCAGACTGCCTGCCCCTGAAGTGGCGGTGATCACCCTTGCCTGACTCGTTGTCATACCTCAGCACGCATACGCCTCTGACGACGTAGGCGAGCCGATACTTGTACGTGTGGGCGGACCCAGCCAGGGGTGCTGGCAGCGGCCAAAGCACAAGCTCCGCAAAACTCACGTCGCTGTACGGAATGCGCCTGCGCAGAAGCTCGGTGGCTTTCATGTGGATCAGACTATCAACACCGGTAGTTGTTGTCAAGAAAGACAACGCGCAATGTCGTTCATCAAGTGGCAAATTTTCGGCTCGACAGGAAATTTCAGGGGTAGCAATTTGTCATATCACCATGAAAAATTCAATTCGCCCAGCGCCTTGATGACCCGAAACCGGGGTCGCGACATCACAAGCTCAAGCTTGGCGCCATCGATGGTTTGGTGTGCGTTCATGCCATTTAAGATGGCGTGAGTTTTCAGGCCATTGCACCATTCAAGCCCATGCACTGCAAGCACACCAACGCTGACCTTCAGCTCACAAGCATGCGCTTCAATCAAATTTCAAGCTCAGCAAGAGACACCCTTGCTCTGTTCGCTGGGGTGATCACGGTGATCGCTGCCGCCTTGATCGCACCGAGTGCCTGGGCGCAAAACAGCGATTTGTCGGCCTGCATGGCCGAGTTGCGCCCGGCAGCGCGCACGGCCAAAGTCACAGACGCCACCTGGGCGCGCCACACGGCGGGGCTGCAGGCCGATTTCAGTGTCATTGAAAAGCTGAACTTTCAGCCCGAATTTCGCACCGCCATTTGGGACTACATGGCGGCCTTGGTGGACGATGAACGCGTGGCCGATGGGGCAGCCCGCCTGAACGAGCAGCGAGCAGCCTTGGCGCGTGCCGAACAACGCTTTGGCGTGGATGCGGCCACGGTGGTGGCGGTGTGGGGCGTAGAAAGCAATTTTGGCCAGACCTTTGGCAAGTACCCGCTGGTGCAAGCGCTGGGCACGCTGTCGTGTCACGGGCGGCGGCAAAGCTATTTCCGGGGCGAGTTTTTTGCGGCCCTGCGCATTTTGCAGGCCGGTCACATCGCGCCCGAGCGCTTGGTGGGCTCGTGGGCGGGGGCGTTTGGCCACACCCAATTCATGCCCAGCACCTTTGAGCGCTTGGCCGTGGATTTTGACGGCGACGGCCGCGCCGACCTGATGGACAGCAGTGTCGATGCCTTGGGATCCACCGCCAACTTCTTGGCCCGCGCGGGCTGGCAAAGTGGCTTGCCCTGGGGCATTGAGGTGAAGCTGCCCGCGGGCCTGTCTTTGGCCGGAGAGGGGCGGCGCACCAAGCGCCCGGTGGCCGACTGGGCGGCGCGCGGCGTGCGCCGCATTGATGGCTCGGCCCTGCCCGACAGCTTGGGTTCGGTGGGCTTGTTGACGCTGGCCGGGGCCAAGGGCCCGGCGTTTTTGGTGACACGCAACTTTGACGCGCTCTACAGCTACAACGCCGCCGAAAGCTATGGCCTGGCCATTGCCCACCTGAGCGACCGCCTGCGCGGCGCAGGCCCGTTTGCCACACCCTGGCCCACCGATGACCCTGGCCTGTCACGCGCCGAGCGGCGCGAATTGCAAGGCCTGTTGGTCATGCGCGGCCACGACATCGGCCCGGTGGACGGCATGTTGGGCGACAAATCGCGCGTGGCCATTCGCACCGAACAACAGCGCTTGGGCCACGAGGCCGATGGCCGTGGTGGCCAAAAAATCCTCAAGGCTTTGCGCGGGGGCTGAGGGGCGCGGGGAAGGCGACTATTGGCCCAGGTCTTCGCGGAACTCGGCAAGGATGTCGGGATTCAACATCCTTGCACTTTGATCATCTCCATGTATAAATTGCATGGATGAAGCTAAGCAGTTCCACCTGGCATGGGGCTGCACAGTTCAACCTAAACCCGGCAGTTGGCCGCTTGCTTCCGCTGGAAAAACTTTATGAATCAAACACTTGCGTCCACGACGATCTTCACCTCATGGGTGAAAGCGCTGCACGGCCGCAGGTCTGCCGCTTCAGGCCTCTGGCGTTGTTGCTCGCACCCCCCGGACAGGCAGTCCGGGGGGCACTCGCGCCTAGCCAGAGACC
>CANHKH010000300.1 GCA_947460165.1 Comamonadaceae bacterium | reverse complement strand
TCCAAGCCTACAAACAGGGGGATGGCACGTTGCCAAAAGGACGGTTTTTCAAAGACCACAGACATGCCTGATTATCTGCCGCCCCGAAACGGGCCGAGCAACGCAGTTGCAACTGCCGCCAAGCTGGACTCAGGCCATTTCAGCACCCAAGCTCGACGGGCAAATTCCCGTCGATCAGCCCGAAGCGCGCCAGTGCGGCCTGCAGGTCTTTGACGATGCCCCGTGCCATCACAGCTGACGCGGGCAGCTTGTGGGTGTCAGCCAAGCTGCAGTGCTTGAGCCAGATGAGGCGATGACATTCTGGCGCGTCAAAGCGCTCCCAGTTGGCCCAAGGCTGCACCCAACCAGGGTTGGCAATCAGGGCGCGCGGGGATCGCTAGGCCACACGCCCCATGACTTGCCGCTTTGGATGAGCACGCTTTGGACAGGGCACACGCGCTGGCCAGTTGACGCAGCTGAGCACGCGGCCCAAAGTGGATGGCAGGGGGCGCGGTCCTCAGACCATGACGGGGGTGGCGCTTGGGGGGGCATGATCGGGTCCAGTGTCAAGATCGCTGCCCCCAGCGCAAAATGGAGTTTGCGGGTTTGACTCTACTTGTCTAGTCAAGTCTGGGCAAGTACGATCCCGCCATGGTGCTCACCAAGCAGACATCAGCTGCTGGCAGCGGTTCACCGCCGTTTCAGCAGGTCAAGACCTACCTGGCCCAGGAGCTCGCGCACGGCACCTGGCTGCCTGGCCAGCGCATGCCCTCCGAAAGCGAGCTGATGCGCCGCTTTGCAGTCAGCCGCATGACGGTCAACCGCGCGCTGCGCGAGCTGCAGGCTGAGGGCCTGATCGAACGCACCCAGGGCGTGGGCACCTTCGCCGCCGCGCTGCACAAGGTGGCCAGCACACTGTCTATTCACGACCTGCAGGAGGAGATTGAGTCACGAGGCCACCGCCACGAGGCCAGAGTCCATCTGAACCAGGTCGAGCCTGCCAGCGCCGCGCTGAGCGAGCAGCTGGGCCTGCCGGTGTCAGCCCCGGTGTTCCACACCCTGATCTTGCACCTGGAAGATGGCATGCCGCTGCAATGCGAGGACCGCTACGTCAACCCGCTGGCCGCGCCAGGTTACCTCGACGAGGACTTCACCCGCATCACGCCCACACACTACCTGTTTCGCCACACCGCGCTATGGCGAGCGCAGTACACCTTGGAAGCGGCCTCGCCGACCGCGCAGGAGGCCGAACTGCTGCAGATCGCGCCGCAGGCTCCATGCCTCATCATGGTCAGACGCACCATGAGCCGCAGCCAAGTCATCACCCTGGCCAGGCTGGTGCACCCGGGCAAGCGCTACCAGCTCAGCGGCGAATTCAACCCATGAGCGCTGCGCCCTCTAGCTGGCATCGGGTGCGCCCTGAGCAGGTGAGGCCCCAGCCTTGGCGACAGGGCGGCGGGGCTGGCCACGCGTTGGTGTCGCAGCCCGCGGGCGACTGGTGCTGGCGGCGGCCCTTGGCCCGCATCTGGGGCCGCAGGCCAGACTGTGGCCGGGCACATGCGAGGCATCCCCAACTTTTTGAACCCTGACATCCTTTCTTTAACCCATGTCCATTCTTGATCTCACCGAACCCCATGTGTTTTTGCGCAACTGCTGGTACGTGGCCAGCGTCTCACGCGAGGTCGCACGCAGCCCCAAGGCCGTGCGCCTGCTGGGCGATGACGTGGTGCTCTACCGCCGCGAAGATGGCTCGCCCGTGGCCCTGGAAGACGCCTGCCCGCACCGCAAGCTGCCGCTGTCCATGGGCCGCATCAAGGGTGACGCCATCGAGTGCGGCTACCACGGCCTGACCTTCGATGGCTGCGGCACCTGCATTGAGGCGCCCACGCAGGCGCAGATTCCGGCGCTGGCCCGTGTGCGCAGCTACCCGGTGCAGGACCGCTACGGCCTGCTGTGGATCTGGATGGGCGATGCCGCATTGGCCGAGCGCACGCCGGTGCTGGAGATCGAGCACCATGACCACCCCGGCTGGCACATGACCACCGGCGACAGCCTGCGCTGCGGCTGCCATTACTTGTGGCTGGTCGACAACCTGCTGGACCCCTCGCACGTGGCCTGGGTGCACCGCAACAGCTTTGCCTCCTCGGGCACCGAAGACACGCCGCTGCACATCGAGGCCGACGCACAAGGCGTGGTCTGCAGCCGCTGGATCTACGGCCAGCCACCGCCGCCGTTTTATGCGCCGCTGGTCAAGTTCGAGGGGCCAGCCGACCGGCTGCAGCACTACGAGGTGCGCCTGCCTTCAACGGCCATCAACCGCAGCACCTTTGCGCCTGCCGGCATGGGCGGGCCGGGTGTGGGCGAGGATGCGCGCATCTACCGCATGGTCTCCTACAACTTCCTCACGCCCGTCGATGCCGACAACACGCTGTACTTCTGGCTGCAGCACCGCAACACCGACCCGCACGACCAGGCCCTGACCGAGCGCATCGCCGCCGGCGCCAAGGCAGCCTTTGAAGAAGACCGCCAGATTCTGGAGGCCGTGCACCAAGGCATGAAGCACAAGCGCACGCCCAACATCGGCCTGCTGCTGGACGCCGGCGCTTCCCGCCTGCGACTGGCCCTGGCCGAGCGCATCGCGGCCGAGCAGGGCCGCAAGGCGGCATGAACAAGGTCACAGAGGACTGGCTGCGTCTGCCTGCTCGCGGGGCTGCAGCACGACCTCGGTGCGCCTGAACCACAGATTCAAGCTGTCCGCCAAACTGGCTTCGACCCACAGCCGCACCGCGCCCGACTGCGCAGGTTCTGGGGCCAGCACCACCGTGAACGGGCCCAAGCGGCTGCGGCCGGCAAAGTCGGCGGGCAGGCGCTCGAGGTCCAGGTCGCAACCTGCGGACAGCAGCGGTCCGGCCGGCGCGGGCAGCAGGCAGCAGGCGTGCGCGTCGCTCAGGTCCACGCAGGCATGGAACGCTTGGCCAGCGGCTTGTGAGATGGCTTGCGCCAACGCAGCGACATCGCTCGCTTCCTCGTCCTGCCAGCACCACCATTCGTCCGGACCCAGGCGCAGCCACAACGCGGGGCCGTGTGTCAGCTGGCGGCAGGGCCCGAGTTGCGACAGGCCGGGCGCCAGCCGCTCCAGCCAGGGCCCGGGGCGGGTGCGCAGGCTGAGCAGGCTGCCAAAGCGCATGTGGAAGGATTCGGAATCAGCCACGCATGCGCCCTCCCTCGGGATCGACAAACACCGGCGCCACCACGGTGGCGCTGCGCAGCGCCAGGCCCTCGGCGATGGCCGAGGTGACCTGCAAGCGCTCGCCGTGGCGCGAAGCGCCATCCTCCAGCAGCGCCAGCGCCACCGCCCGCCCCAGGCTGGGGCTCCACACGCTGGCGGTCACAAAGCCGGCGCTGGCCAGCGGCGCGGCCCGCGCGTTGGCCAGGTCCAGGCCTTCGCGCAGGATCTGCGCGCCCTCTTCCAAGGGCGGCTGGCCGGCCTCCACCAGCAAGCCCACCAGCTGCGCCCGGCCTTGCGGGCGGGCCAGGTCGCGCTGTAGTGAGCGCTTGCCCACAAAGTCTTCTTTGTCCATGCGCACCGCCCAGGCCAGGCCCAGGTCCAGCGGGTTGACGCAGCCATCGACCTCGTGGCCCACCGAGATAAAGCCTTTTTCCACCCGCAGCACATGGTTGGACTCCGAGCCCATCACCTCCAGACCCAGGGGGCGGCCGTGTTGCAGCAGCGTTTCCCACAGCGCCAGGGCGCGGCGGGCGGGCAGGTGAATCTCAAAGCTGAGCTCGCCCGTAAAGCTCACGCGAAACAGGCGCACCTGCTGACCAGCCAGCTCAGCTTCGCGCCAGGCCATGAAAGGAAAATCAGCTTTTTCCAGCGGCACACTGCAGCCGCAGGCCGCCAGCAGTTGGCGCGCGCGCGGCCCACACACCACCAGCGCCGCCCACTGCTCGCTCACCGGCGTCACGAAGACCTGCAGCCGGCTCTGGAAATGCACCTGCCGCACCGACTCCAGCCAGGCGTGCACGGCCTGCGCCTGGCCGGTGGTGGTGGTGATCCACCAGCGGTGTTCGTCCAGGCGGAACACCGTGCCGTCGTCGAACACCCGGCCGTCTTCGCGCAGCATCACGGCGTAGCGGCCGCGCCCGGGCTGGAGGTCGGCCACCCGGCAGGCGTAGACCTGCTCGAGCAGCGCGATCGCATCGGGGCCGGTCACTTCAAACTTGCCCAGCGGTGAGCTGTCGTACAGGCCTACCGCTTCGCGGCAGGCCCGGCATTCGCGCTCCACGGCCTGTGCCATGGACTCGCCGGCGCGGGGGTAGTAGCCGGGGCGGCGCCAGTTCTGGCCGGACTCGTACATCACCGCACCGGCCTGCTCATGCCAGGGCGTGATCGGCGTGCGACGCACAGGGCGGATCAGCAGGCCAGGATCCGCGCCAGCGATGGCGGCAAAGGGCACGGGGGTGTAGGGTGGGCGCAGCCGGGTGGGGCCCAGCGCGCCCGCGTCCAGGCCGCGCAGGCCGGCCATCAGCACCGCGCCGTGGACCGAGGATGTCCGCCCCTGGTCCGGCCCCATGCCCAGGGCGGTGTAGCGCTTGAGGTGCTCGGTGGCCTCATAGCCTTCGCGATGGGCCAGCACCAGGTCGTCCATCGTGACGTCGCTGGCCAGGTCCACAAAGACTTTGCCGCGACCGCCTGCGTGTGGGCCAAGGGCGCTGCAGCCGCCGAGTTCGGGGGGAGCCTGGGGCAACGGCGGCGGCTTCAAGGGCAGTCCCAGTGACTGCGCCACCTGCGCCACGC
>CANHKH010000299.1 GCA_947460165.1 Comamonadaceae bacterium | reverse complement strand
TGCGCCTCTGCGCTCAGGTACTCCAGGTTGATCCACACGGGCGGCTTGCTGCGGCGGGCCACCTCGCGGACCACAAAGGCCTCAGGCAAGTCGCAGCCAAAAGCTTCTATCCACACATCAGCGGGGGGCAAGTCTTGGGCAAACTCGGCTTGCGTGGCTTGCTCCCAGGCCAGGACGGTGATGCCTGGTTCTTGGTCCTGGGTCGCGCCTGGGGCCATCCAGGCCAGCGCACTGGCATCGTCCACCCACAGCCGCACCCGCTGGCCCGCATCGCGCAGCTGGCAAGACAAGCGCCAGCACACGCCCAAATCGCCGTGGTTGTCCACCACAGTGCAAAAAATATCCCAGACAAGAGCGGCAGACATGGCCAGAGTCAATGCGCAGAGGCAGGTGAAAGCCGTTAATATAACAACCGTTAAAACATGGAGCCCATGATGACCGCACTCAAACTGACCCAGATTGGCAATTCCGTCGGCGTGATTTTGCCCAAAGACCTGCTCTCCAAGCTCAAGCTGGAAAAGGGTGACACGGTGTTTGTCACGGAGGCGGCCAATGGCGCGGTCATGATGACGCCCTATGACGCTGACTTTGAGACCCAAATGAGCGCGGCCCGCAAAATCATGAAGGAGCGCCGTCAAGTGCTGCGCGAGCTGGCCAAATGAGCGCTGGGACAGGCCAGTGGGTTTGGCTGGACAGCCAGGTCATGCTGGCGGTGCATGAGGAGCAGCTCGTCGAGCATGGGGGTGCCAGTGGTGTGCGCGATCAGGGCCTGTTTGAATCGGCCATGAACCGCCCCTTGAATTTGGCCACCTATGAAACGCCAGACTTCGCAGCCCTGGCCGCGTCTTACGGCTATGGCTTGGCGCGCAATCACCCTTTTGTGGACGGCAACAAGCGCACGGCCTTTGTGGCGGTGGAGCTGTTTTTGGCGCTCAATGGGTGGGCCTTGGTGGCCAATGACGCGCAGTGCGTCCTGACCATGCTCGCCTTGGCCTCGGGCGATTTGACTGAAGCTGAATTTGCCGACTGGCTGCGACAGCACACCGAGCTGCGCCAGCCTTGATTTTTTTGACACCCACCCATGAATGACACGGTGATTCCCACCCCGGCGCCATCGACCGAGGCCGGCAACGATGGCCAGGCAGAGGCCCCCCATCAAGCCTTGCTCGCCGAAGTCGCCGCTTTGCCTGCCTTGCCCGGCGTGTACCGCTACTTTGATGCCGACGGCGGCGTGCTCTACGTGGGCAAGGCGCGCAACCTGAAAAAACGCGTCAGCAGCTACTTTCAAAAAAACCATGCGGGCACCCGCATTGGCGTGATGATTGGCCGCATTGCGCGCATGGAAACCACCGTGGTGCGCTCCGAGGCCGAGGCGCTGATCCTGGAAAACAACCTGATCAAGACCTTGAGCCCCCGGTTCAACATCTTGTTTCGGGACGACAAAAGCTACCCTTACCTCAAGCTCAGTGCCGTTCAGCCGCCCAAATTGGGCGAGGAGCCTGGCCCTGGGGCCGATCCCAGGCAGTTTCCGCGTGTGGCTTATTACCGGGGCGCGGTCGACAAAAAGAGCCATTACTTTGGCCCCTACCCCAGCGCCTGGGCGGTCAAAGACAGCATTTTGCTGCTGCAAAAAGTGTTTCGCTTGCGCACCTGCGAGGACACGGTGTTCAACAACCGCACCCGGCCTTGCTTGCTGTTTCAAATCAAGCGCTGCTCAGGCCCCTGCGTGGGCGAGGTCTCGGCCCAGAGCTACGCCCAAGACACAGCCAACGCCGAGCGGTTTTTGCGCGGGCAGACCCAGGAAATCTTGAACGAGCTGGAGTCGCGCATGCTGGCCCACGCCGAGCGGCTGGAGTTTGAGCAAGCGGCCGATGCGCGCAACCAAATTCGCGCCATCTCTCGGGTGCTGCACCAGCAGTCCATGGAGGTGGACACCGACAAAGACGCAGACATCTTGGCCGTCAAAGTCCACGGCGGGCGCGCCTGCGTGAACCTGGCCATGGTGCGCGGCGGCAGGCACCTGGGCGACCGGGCCTGCTTTCCCTCCCATGTGGACAGTGCGGTGGACATGGCTGCCCTGGAGAACGCCGAGTTGGCGCAAGACGCGCAAGACGCGCAAGACGCGCAAGAGGCGCTTGAAAACGAGGGCCAAACCGTCAAGCCCAAACAGGTGCGCGCGCACCAGGTGGAGGTCATGGTGCTGGAGGCCTTCATGGCCCAGCACTACATAGGCGTGGCGCCGCCGCCTTTGTTGCTGTTGAGCCACCAGGTGGACAAATCACTGATCAAGGCCTTGGCCGAGCAGGCGGGCGGGCGCATTTTGGCCGTGCACAACCCGCGCGAGCAGCGCCGCATTTGGCTGGACATGGCGCAAAAAAACGCCGATCTGCAGCTGGCCAGGTTGTTGGCCGAAGAAGGCTCGCAGCAAGCGCGCACGCGGGCGCTGGCCCTGGCGCTGGACTTGCCGCAGACCGAGCTGGACCAGCTGCGCATTGAATGCTTTGACATCTCGCACATGGGCGGCGAGTCCACCCAGGCCTCGTGCGTGGTGTTCCACAGCCACCGCATGCAAGGGGCGGAGTACAAGCGCTACAACATTGAAGGCATCACCGGCGGTGACGACTATGCCGCCATGCGGCAGGTGCTCACGCGCCGCTACAGCGCCTTGGCCGAGTCGCTGCGCGAGGGCCAAACCGACGTGAAGCTGCGCATGCCCGACCTGGTGCTGATTGACGGCGGCAAGGGCCAGGTGTCCATGGCACGCGAGGTGTTTGAGGCGCTGGGCCTGGATTTGGGGCTGATCGTGGGCGTGGAAAAAGGCGAGGGCCGCAAGGTCGGCTTAGAAGAGCTGGTATTTGCCGATGGCCGCGACAAGGTCTACCTGGGCCACGACTCGGCCGCGCTCATGCTGATTGCGCAAATCCGTGACGAGGCCCACCGCTTTGCCATCACCGGCATGCGCGCCAAGCGCGACAAGGTGCGGGTCAGCAGCAAGCTGGAAGACATTGCTGGCGTGGGCCCCAAAAAGCGCGCCAGCCTGCTGCGCCGCTTTGGCGGCATTCGCGGCGTGTCCTCGGCCAGCGCCGCAGACTTGGCCACCGTCGAGGGCATCTCCAAGGACCTGGCCGACGAGATCTACCGCGCTTTGCACTGAGTTGCGCCTGGGCTGCGGGTGTGCAAGCAGGCTCATGCCAAAATCAAGCCATGTTCTGGACCATACCCACTTTGATGACCTGGACGCGCATCATCGCGATCCCCTTGATCGTTGGGGTGTTCTACCTGGACATACCACCGGCATCGCGCAACCTCATTGCCACCGTCATGTTTGTGGTGTTTGCCGCCACCGACTGGTTGGACGGCTATTTGGCCCGCAAGCTCAATCAAACCTCGTCTTTTGGTGCGTTTCTGGACCCTGTGGCCGACAAGTTTTTGGTTTGCGCCTGCCTGTTGGTGCTGGTGCATCTGCAGCGCGCCGATGTTTTTGTGGCTCTGATCATCATTGGCCGTGAAATTGCCATCTCTGCCCTGCGCGAGTGGATGGCCCTGATAGGCGCCACCAAGAGCGTGGCCGTGCACATGTTGGGCAAGGTCAAAACCGTGGTGCAGATGGTGGCCATTCCCTTTTTGCTCTATGACGGCGAGTGGCTGGGCCTCATCAACACCCACCTGTGGGGCACCTGGCTGATTTGGTTGTCGGCGGTGCTCACGGTTTGGTCCATGGTGTACTACCTGCAAAAAGCCATTCCCGAGATTCGCGCCCGTTCCTGATGAGTGCGATGGCGGCCACCCCCTGGCTGCGGGCCATGCCTGCGGTGTTCGTGCTGATCTGGAGCACCGGCTTCATTGTGGCCAGGTACGGCCTGCCGCATGCCCCCCCGCTGTCTTTCTTGGTGTTTCGCTACCTGTTTTCCATTCTGTGTTTTGGCATTTGGATAGGCATTTCTAAGCCGCTCTGGCCTGCTGAGCGCGGTCAGTGGCTGCATTTGGCGGTCACTGGTTTGCTCATGCATGGCGGCTACCTGGGCGGCGTGTGGGTGGCCATGGCGCATGGCATGGGCTCGGGACTGGCGGCCTTGATCGTGGGCGTGCAGCCCGTGCTCACGGCCGTGTGGCTCTCGCGCATGGGTCAAAAAAGTGTCTCAAGGCAGCAATGGTTGGGCCTGCTGCTTGGCTTTTTGGGCCTGGTGCTGGTGGTCTGGCGCAAGCTCATGGCCGGCACAGAGGTCAGCTGGTTCACCTTGTCGGCCATTTCCCTGGCCCTGCTGTCCATCACGGCGGGCACGCTCTACCAAAAACGCTTTTTGCAAGCCACCGATGTGCGCACCGCCAGCGTGGTGCAGCTGACGGCGGCCTTGCTGCTCACGCTGCCTTTGTCCTTTCTAGAGACCGAGGCCATGGTCTGGAACATGCACCTGATGGGCGCCATGGCCTGGGCCGTGCTGGCCCTGAGCTTGGGCGCCAGCTCCTTGCTTTACCTGCTGATTCAGCGGGGCGCGGCCACCTCAGTCACCAGCTTGTTTTACCTGGTGCCGCCCAGCACCGCCCTGATGGCCTGGCTGCTCTTTGATGAACTGATCACCCCCATCACCTTGATGGGCACGCTGCTGACCGCTGTGGGCGTGGCCCTGGTGGTGCGCCAGCCGCGCCCTGCCACTTGAATTGAACGTACTTTTTTTGAAGGATTCATGATGAACAAACCCACTGGAAAAAAACGCATCGCCGTGATTGCTGGCGACGGCATTGGCAAAGAGGTCATGCCCGAGGGCCTGCGCGTGATGGAGGCGGC
>CANHKH010000298.1 GCA_947460165.1 Comamonadaceae bacterium | reverse complement strand
GCGAGAGTTGAATGGGAGACAGGCCCACCGTGGGCGTCTTGCTTTCGCGGCCCACTTGAGAGATGGCGATGGTGGCGGGCACGCCCGAGCCGCCCATGAGGACGTCCACTTTTTCTTCGTCGACCAGCTTGCGCGCATTGCGGCCCGAGGCCGTGGGGTCAGAGCCGTCGTCCAGGACGATCAGCTGCACCTTGCGGCCGTTGATCTCGGGTTGCATGGCAACTGCCGCCTTCATGCCGTTGGCATAAGGAATGCCCAGCGAAGAATTGGGGCCGGACAGCGAGACCGACAGGCCGACCTTGAGGTCTTGCGCCATGGCCGTGGCCGAAAAAGCGAGCGCCGCAGTGGCGCCCAGCATCAAACGTGAAAGCGATCGCATAGGGATATCTCCTTGGGGTTGGTGATCGGGGTTCAGGGAAGATTGAGCGCCATGTACTGCGCCCAGGCGCGGAACTGATTTCGCATCAAGATTTCGTTGGTGCCGTTGACGTCTTGCGTGGGTGTGTCGAACTCCCCGGCGCGGTGGCCCCGGTGCAGGCTGACCCACTCGTTGCGGCCTGCCGCCAGGCCTTTTTGTGCGCTCTCGAACAGGTGCAGGTCGTCATGCGCCACCACCGACATCGGCGAGAACACCAGGCGGTTGTACGTGAGAGCCCGCTGCAACATCAAGTCGGGACTACCCTCGGCCCTAAAGCTCCAGGCCTCGACCAGGGTGCGGTCTGCAGCCAGCGGGCGGATCACGCGGATCGCCTGAGGAGAACTTTTGAGGGACACGCTGGGGAAAATGAATGCGTTTTGCGGCGAGCGTTCCAGCACCTCGGTGGCGCGTTGCTCGCCCAGGGCCTGGCGCAGCGCCTGCTCGTACTCGGCCAGCGCGCCGTAGGCCGAGTGCAGGCTGAAGTGAATGCCCAGCACGCTGTGGCCGTTGGGGTGGATGCGCCCGCCCATGCCGTCGAAAAAGTCGTGGCCTGCGGCAAAGGGCAGGATTTGCTCCATGGCCATGGGCTTGGGCGCCTCCGGCGGCTTGTCTGCCCACACGGCCTTGGCAGCCGCCGTGGCCGATTCGTGGGTGGACAGCGGGTGCACCGTGTCGTTGATGTTCTCCACGTACATCTTCCAGTTGCAGCGCACCAGCGTGCGCACGCAGCCCCCGGCCACCTGCAGCTGGCCGGTGGGCGAGCGGTCCACCAACAGGTCGATGACGCGCAGCATGGGGCCGCAGTAGTCCTCGAAGCTGGGACCGGCATCGCTCAGGCGGGCGAACACGAAGTCGCGGTAGGTGGCCACGTGGCGCACGGCTTGCATGCCAGCACCGGATTCGCAGGCGGCCAGGCCTGTGCCTTCATAACCGGCACGCATGGGCACTGCCACCGGCGAGCCATCGAGCTTGTAGGTCCAAGAGTGGTAGGGGCAGCGAAACACACGGCCCACGTTGCCCGTGGGCGCGCTCACCAGCTGCGCGCCCTTGTGGGCACAGCGGTTGTACAGCACGCCTATGCTGCCGTTGGCCTGGCGCACCATGAGCAGGGGCTGTCCGGCCAGGGAGACCATCACGTAGTCGCCCACCGCCGGCACCTGGCTGGCGTGGCCCACGAAGTTCCAGGTGTTGGAAAACAGATGCGCCTGCTCCAACGCGAAAAGCTCGGGGCTGATGTAAAGGTCGCGGTGCACGCGGTCCGGCTCGACCAGGGCGTGGACCTGTGCGCTGGTCAATGGCTGGGTGTAGCGATGGGACATGGCCGGTATGTCCGAGCTCAGAGCGATATCGAGCCAATGCTGGCCCCACCGCAAACGTAGAGCACCTGGCCGGTGACAAAGCCTGCGGCCTCGTCGGCGAAGAAGGCGATGGCACGCGCCACATCCGAGGGCTCGCCGATGCGGCCCACCGGGATGGAGGCCGCCAGCTTGTGTTCGCGCTCGCTGCCTGCGGGGATGACCTCGTAGAACATCTCGGAGTGCACCGGGCCAGGGGCCACGGTGTTCACGGTGATGCCGTCGGCAGCGAACTCCAGCGCCCAGGTGCGGGCCATGCCCAGCATGCCCGCCTTGGTGGCGGAATAGGCGGTGCGGGTCTGCGCGCCCAGGGCCGCACGCGAAGACATGAGGATCACGCGGCCATGGCGGCGCGCGCGCATGCCGGGCAGCACCGCCTGCACCAACTGGATGGCGCAGCCCAGGTGCAGCTCCATCAGGGCCTGCAGGTCGTCGAGCTTGACCTCGGGCAGCAAGGCGGGGCGGATCACACCCGCGTTGTGCACGATGACCGAGACCTCAAAACGCCTGGCCACCTCGGCTGCCGCCTGGCCGGTGGCGGCGCGGTCCATCAGGTCCACTTCCACGCTGTGCAGGCGCGGGTGGCTGATCGGGCAGGCCCGGCGCGCCATGGAGACCACCTCGTAGCCGCGCTCGAGCAGGTCCTGGCAGATGGCCAGGCCTATGCCGGCGCTGCCGCCGGTGACGACAGCCACGCGCGGCGATGCGAGGGCCTGTGGCGCCCTGCCCTGCACGGCGGCACTCATAGCGGATCCTCCACCAGCGCCAGCACGCGCAAGGGGCTGCCACTGCCCTTCTGAATCTTGAGCGGCGGGCAGATCAGCAAGGCGCCTGTGGGCGGCAGCAGGTCCAGGTTGGTCAGGCACTGCAGGCCGTAGCGGCCGGCGCCATGCATGAAATAGTGGCAGGGATAGGGAGGCCGCAGGTGGTAGCCCTGGCCGGCGTCCGTGCCTATGGCCTCGGAGCCAAAGCCCAGCACCTGGCGCTGCTCCACCAGGAACTGCGCCGCCTCGCTGGACGGCCCGGGCGTGTGCTGTCCGGTGTCGTCGAAGTTCTGATAGGCCTCGGGATCGGTGCGCTTGGACCAGTCGGTGCGCATCAGCACCCAGTGGCCTGCGCCTATGCGGCCGTGCTGCGCTTCAAAGGCCTCGATGTCGGCGACCGTGAGCAGGTAGTCGGGGTTGGCCTGGGCTTGCGCGCTGCAGTCGATCACGCAGGCAGGCGCGACGAAATTTTGCACAGGGATGGTGTCCACCGAGTTGTGGGGCAGGTCGCGGCCCGAGATCCAGTGGATGGGCGCGTCAAAGTGCGTGCCAGTGTGCTCGCCGCAGGAAAAGTTGTTCCAGTACCAGCCCGGGCCCCGATCGTCGTAGGCCGAGATTTCCTCAATGCGAAAGGGCCAGCATTGGCCCATTTCGGGCGGCAAGGCAATCTGCGGGAACTCCGGTGTGAGCGTTTGCGTGAGGTCGACCACGCGGATGCGGCCGCTGGCCAGGGCCAGCGCGACGGCGGCAAGGGCGGACGTGCTCATAGCGCACCTCCCGCTGCAATCTCGCGCTCAAGCACCTTGGGGCTTTCGCGCCAGCGCTCTAGCCACTCCTGGGCCACATCGCCGGGGTAGACGTCCTCGATGCCGTCACGCAGCGCGCCGACGATGGCGCTGGCCACGGCCGCAGGCGAGAGCTTGGGCGGGGGCATGTTCTGGTTCCACTCGTCGTCGATGGGACCAGGAAAGACATTGATCACCCGGATGCCGGCCGGCCGCATCTCGGCGCGGTGACATTGCGCCAGCGACAGCGCTGCGGCCTTGGAGGCCGAAAAAGTGCCGTGCGGCGGGAAGTTGGACAAGGCGTAGACCGACAGCAGGTTGACCCAGGCCGTGGCGTGGGTGACGCCGTCGGCGGCACGCCCACGCAGCGCAGGCCCAAAGGCCTGGGCCAGGCGCAACAGGCCAAAGTAATTGATCTCCATCTCGGCGCGGGCGGCGTCGGTGCCTCGGCGCGCGCCTATGCCGAAGGTGCGGTGCACCTCGGCGTTGTTGACCACGATGTCCACCTTGCCGCCTATCTCGCCGGCCAGCTCGGTGACCGAGCGCTCATTGGACAGGTCCAGCGGCACCAGCGTGACCTGGGGCAGCGCGGTGATGCCGTCCAGCCCGGGCAGCTTCTTCCAGGGTTCGGCGTGGCCGACCCAGACGATGTCTGCACCGGCCTTGACCAGTGAGCGCACCAGGGCCTGGCCCACGGCGGTCTTGCCGTCGGTGACCAGCACCTTGCGGAACTTCGGGTCGCTGGACATTTCTCGCAGCATGCGGTCGTCTGCCATGTGTTCACTTCCTTGTTCTGGAAACCCGATCAGGACGGCCTGGCCGGCGCGGTCCAGGCGCGCACCCACGCGCACGCGCTGCGGCGCCTGGCCAATCTCGTCATGTAAATGGACGATGACCGTGGGGCCGGCATCGAGCTGCACAAAGCCCAGGCGCCAAGGCAGGCGCTCACGGAAAAAGAGGTCGTTGCTGTGGTGCAGCGTCGACTGTGCCAGCAGCGTGCCGCCGCCGTCCTGCGCCCGCCACTTCAGGCGCGCCGACAGGCAATGGTGGCAGGCCTCGCGGGGCGGGTATTGCAGCTGGCCGCAGTCCTGGCACACCTGCAGCTCAAAGCGGCCCAGGGCGGCTGCGGCCGTCATGCCCAGCGCCACGCGCCCGCGCGCCCAAGGCGGCAGGTTCATCTGCGGCGTGCGCAGCACCGGGTTCTTGCGCGGTGGCTTCATCAGCGGCATGGTCATGCTGCGGCTCCCAGGAGGATGGCGCCTGTGCACAGACATCGGTCGTAAGTCACCATGCCAAAGCCAGTGACCATGCCCAGCTTGGCATCGGGCACGCTGCGCGCGCCGGCCGTGCCCGTGAGCTGGCGGATGGCCTCGGTCATGCCCATGAAGCCGCCGGCGGCCCCGGGCTGCCCGCAAGAAAGCTGGCCGCCGCTGGTGTTGTTCGGAAAATCGCCGTCGTGCGTGAGCGTGTGCGT
>CANHKH010000297.1 GCA_947460165.1 Comamonadaceae bacterium | reverse complement strand
CCGCGTGGACGCGCCTCGCAAATGAATGCGGGTGCGGCCCAGGCCTTGGGCGAGCTCTTGCTGTTTTTACACGCCGACACCTGTTTGCCCGACGACGCCTTGCCGCAACTGCAAGCCTTGTCGGCAGGGCAGGCCAGTTGGGGCCGCTTTGACGTGCAGATCGACAGCCCCAGGCCTTTGCTTCGTGTGGTCAGCTGCTTGATGAACCAGCGCTCGCGCCTGAGTGGCGTGGCCACGGGCGACCAGGCCATTTTTGTGCGGCGCCAGGTGTTTGAGGCGGTGGGCGGCTTTCCTGACATGGCGCTCATGGAGGACATTGCCTTGTCGCAGCGCCTTTTGCGCCTGGCCAGGCCAGCGTGCTTGCGATTGCGCGTGCGCACTTCGGCCCGGCGCTGGGAAAAGCACGGCGTGTGGCGAACCATTGCGCTGATGTGGTGCTTGCGTGCCGCATTTTTTGTGGGGGTCCACCCGGACCGCTTGGCCCGGCTGTATGGTTACCAGCCCCGCTGACATGAACACCTTGCCTGTCGAGGTGGCCATCTTGGCCAAGGCCCCGGTGGCGGGCTTGGCCAAAACACGGCTGATCCCGGCTGTGGGCGCGGTGGGCGCGGCGCGCCTGCACAGGCGCTTGGTGCTGCGCACTTTGGCGGTGGTGGCCCAGGCCGGCTTGGTGCCCACGCTGTGGTGTGCCCCCTCGCCAGCGCATCGTTTTTTCAGGGCTTTGCGCAGCACGGCTTCTCTGGCCTGCGAGCCCCAAGTCGAGGGCGACATTGGCCAGCGCATGCACGCGGTGTTTGTGCAGCACGCCCGCCGCAGCACCGCGCCGCTGCTGCTCATAGGCAGCGACTGCCCGGTGTTCAGTGCCAGCCATCTGCGACTGGCTGCGCAGCGCTTGCTCTGGGGTGACGAGGCGGTGCTCACCCCCGCCGAGGATGGCGGCTATGTCTTGATTGGCCTGAAGCAGCCCCAGGCCATGCTGTTTGAGGGGCTGGCTTGGAGCACCAGCGAGGTGATGGCCCAAACCCGCCAAAAGCTGCGTGCCGCTGGCTTGCGATACAGCGAAATGCCCACGCTGTGGGACCTGGACACGCCGCAAGACCTGGCTCGCTGGCAGGCCATGGCGGCAGACCCCGATTGAAGCTCAGCTCAAAAGCGCTTGCGCAAACTCGCGGGCGTTGAAGGTTTCGAGGTCTTCGAGCTTTTCGCCCACGCCAATGAAGTACACCGGCACCGTGCGCCACTCGGGGTGTTTTTGCTGGCGCTCTGCCACCCACATGGCAATGGCGGCCAGCACGCCGCCTTTGGCTGTGCCATCGAGCTTGGTGACCACCAAACCGGTCAGCTGCAGCGCCTCGTCAAAGGATTTGACTTGAGACAAGGCGTTTTGGCCGGTGTTGCCGTCTATCACCAGCAGCACCTCGTGCGGGGCCGTGGCGTCGGCCTTGGCGATGACACGTTTTATTTTTTTGAGCTCCTCCATCAGGTGCAGCTGCGTGGGCAGCCGGCCAGCCGTGTCGACCAGCACCACGTCTTTGCCACGGGCTTTGCCGGCCGACACCGCGTCAAAGCTCACGGCGGCCGGATCGCCCCCTTCTTGGCTGACGATCTCCACCGTGTTGCGCTGGGCCCAAACCTGCAGTTGCTCGCGGGCGGCGGCGCGGAAGGTGTCGGCGGCTGCCAGCAGCACCGAAGCCCCTCCGTCAGACAGATGCCGCGTGAGCTTGCCTATGGAGGTGGTCTTGCCCGCGCCATTGACGCCGGCCACCATGATGACGGTGGGCTGGTGCTCGCCAATCACCAAGTTGCGCTCCAAGGGGCGCAGCAAGCTGGTGAGCGATTCAATCAAAATGTTTTTGACTGCCACCGGGTGCGTCACACCGCTGTCCTTGACCCGGCGTTTCACGTCGGCCAACAGGTGTTCGGTCGCGCCCACGCCGGTGTCGGCCATCAGCAAGGCGGTCTCCAACTCCTCGTAAAGGTCATCGTCGATCTGCGCGCCGGTGAATACACTGGCGATGTTGCTGCTGGTCTTGCGCAGGCCTGCGCTCAAGCGACTGAGCCAGCGCTCGCGCTCTGGCGCTGCGGCAATGGCCTCGACGCTGATGGGCGCTGCCAAGGCGCTGCCAATCAGGCTGCCGGCGGAGGGCAGGGCAGGCTGCGCTGGGGGTGGCTCAGGTGGGTTTGTGGGTGGCCCAGCAGGTGCCCTGACAGGCAGTGGCGCTGCAGCTGTCAGGTCGCTGTTTGCGGCTTGGGTCGGCCCTGGCAAAGGGGCTGCGGGCTCGGTTGCTGCACCGGGTTTGAGAAACTTCTTGAAGAAACTGAACATTGAATGGTCTTTACAGTCTGGTTATTCTATGAAATGCCTTTAAAAGCCATGTCTTCCCCTTTGATCGCCTTGCTCGCCCGTGCCCTGTTGGTGCTCAGCCTGGGTCACGCCCAGTCACTGCTGGCCCAGCCCGCGCCAGCGCCATCCGCGCCAGCCGCCGCGTCCGTGGTCTCTTCAGCCCCAGGCGTGCACCAGTTCACCTTGGCCAACGGCATGGATCTGATCATCAAGCCCGACCGCCGCGCCCCCACCGCCGTGCACATGCTCTGGGTGCGCGTGGGCTCCATGGACGAAGTCGACGGCAGCTCGGGCATTGCCCATGTGCTCGAGCACATGATGTTCAAGGGCACGCCCACGGTCAAAGCCGGTGAGTTTTCCCGCCGTGTGGCCGCGCTGGGCGGGCGCGACAACGCCTTTACCTCGCGCGATGCCACGGCCTACCACCAGCAGGTGCCGGCCAACCGCCTGCGCGAGGTGATGGAACTCGAAGCCGACCGCTTTGCCAGCAACAGCTGGCCCGATGAAGAATTTCGCCGGGAAATCGAGGTCATCAAAGAAGAGCGCCGCCAGCGCACCGACGACTCGCCCCGCGCCCAGCTCTACGAAATGGCCCAGGCCACTTTGTTCACCGCCTCGCCTTACCGCCGGCCCATCATCGGCTGGATGAACGACATCGAGTCCCTCACCCCCGAAGAAGTGCGCGAGTTTCGCCTGCGCTGGTATGCCCCCGCCAACGCCGCCGTGGTGGTGGCGGGCGACGTGGACGTGGCCCAGGTGCGGGCTTGGGCTGAGCAGTACTACGGCGCCATTCCCGCGCGCGCTGTGCCGGCCCGCAAGCCTCGGATCGAGCCGCCGCAAAACGGCCCCCGCCGCTTAGAGCACCGCGCGCGCACCAGCCAGGGCTACCTCAGCCTGATGTTCAAGGTGCCGCAGTTTGAAGCCTCGGCCCTGGCGGCCGAGACCGTGCCTGCAGGCCCCAGCCGCGACGCGTTGGCGCTCACCGTGTTGGCCGCCGTGCTCGATGGCTACAGCGGCGCCCGCCTGGACCGCGCGCTCACCCAAGGCCCGCAGCGCCTGGCCCACAGCGCAGGCGCTTACAACGGCCTGTACGGGCGCGGCCCCCAGGTGTTCACGCTGGACGGCGTGCCGGTGGAAGGCCGCAGCGCGCAAGAGGTGGTCGATGCCCTGCGGGCACAAGTGGCTGAAGTGGCCCAGAACGGCGTGAGCGCTGCCGAGTTGCAGCGCGTCAAAACGCAGTGGATTGCCAGTGAAACCTACAAGCTCGATGCCCTCTTCAGCCAGGCCCGCGAGCTGGGCACGGCCTGGCTCATGGGCTTTCCGCTGGATGTGAACAGCCGCCTGGTCAAGCACCTGCGCACCATCACCGCCCAAGAAGTGCAGCAGGTCGCGCAGCGCTACTTTGGCGACGCCCAGTCCACGCTGGCGGTGCTGGTGCCCGAGGCCAACGCCCCTGCGCCCGGTGCCAGCCCCTCTTCACCTGCCAAGCCCAGCGCGCCTGTGCGTTGAGCGTTTATTCCCCCTTGAGGTGATGTTTTGACCTTTTTGAATGTGACCGCGCTGGCCAAACCCCAGCTGCGCAGTGCTTGCCGTGCTCTCCACGCCTGCTGGGTGTTCAGCTTGCTGGCGACTGCCTCTTGGACTGCGCAGGCCATGCAAGCCATTGAGCAATGGCAGCAGCCCAATGGCGCGCAAATTTACCTGGTGCGCAGCCCCTCCATTCCCATGCTGGATGTGCGCATTGACGTGGACGCCGGCGCGCGCCGCGAGCCGGCCGAGCAGGTGGGCCTGGTCAGCGCCATGGCAGGCATGTTCAACAAGGGCGTGCTGGCCAGGGGCGACGCCCCGGCCTTGGATGAAAACGCCGTCAGCCAAGCCTGGGCCGACCTGGGCGCGAGTTTTGGCGCCAGCGCCAGCGCCGACCGGCTGAGCTTTTCCCTGCGCACACTGACCGAGCCCGATCTCCTGAGCCAAACCGTGGCCTTGGCCGCCCGGCAACTGGGCGAGCCGGCCTTTCCTGAGGCCGTGTGGGAGCGCGAGCGTCAGCGCTATGTGGCCAATCTGCGCGAGTCCTACACCCGGCCGGCCAGCGTGGCGGGCCGGGCTTTCAACACCGGGGTGTATGGTGGCCACCCTTATGGCCGCGACATGACCGAGCAGACCCTGGCCCGCGTCAATGTGGAGCAAATGCGCTTGTTTTACGCGGCCCATGTGAGCCCCTGCCGCACGCGGGTCAGCTTGGTGGGCGCCATTGACCGCGCCCAGGCAGACGCGCTGGTGCGCCAACTCATGGCCCGCCTGCCGGCGGTGCCCTGCAGCCGCTTGGTGCCGCTCACCGCCCTGGCCGAGGTCCCCCCTTTGACGCAGGCCAGCGAGCAACGCATCCCTTTCAAGTCCACCCAGGCCAGTTTGCTGATGGGCCAGCCTGGTTTTAAGCGCGATGACCCGGACTTTTTTGCGTT
>CANHKH010000296.1 GCA_947460165.1 Comamonadaceae bacterium | reverse complement strand
TGACATCAAACTCTTGGGGGTACAACATGGTGGAACACTCCGGCTCGCCTGGCCTGTCAAGCCATCAAAAGCCTCAAGGGCGCGGTCTGACGAAAGTCAGCGCAGGCAAAGGGCAAGATTGTCCCACCAATGTCTGGGGGGCGCCATCCAAGCCGCCGCCCTGGTAGACCGAGCAAGACGCAGAACCAAGGGTAAACCCTTGTCTCTGGGGCGACGGGCACGCGTCAGCGCCGTGTAGCCTGCATCAACGACAGTCACAATCAAAGGTTCAACACACAGGAGGAAAAAAGCATGGGTCGTGAAGTTGTTGTGGTCAGCGGTGTGCGCACCGCCATTGGCACTTACGGTGGCAGTCTCAAAGACATCGCCCCCACCGAATTGGCCACCCAGGTGGTGCGCGAGGCCCTGGCCCGCGCCCAGGTCGACGGCAAAGACGTGGGCCATGTGGTGTTTGGCCATGTGGTCAACACCGAGCCCAAAGACATGTACCTCTCGCGCGTGGCGGCCTTGAACGGCGGCTGCAGCGAGGCCACGCCCGCCTTCAACGTCAACCGCCTGTGCGGCTCTGGCCTGCAGGCCATTGTGTCGGCCTCTCAATCGATTTTGCTGGGCGACTGCGAGGTGGCCATAGGCGGCGGCGCCGAGAACATGAGCCGGGGACCGTATGCCAACCTCAGCCAGCGCTGGGGCACACGCATGGGTGACGTCAAGCTGGTCGACATGATGGTGGGCGCTTTGCACGACCCTTTTCATGGCATCCACATGGGCATCACGGCCGAGAACGTGGCGGCCAGGTACGGCATCACCCGCGAGATGCAAGACAACTTGGCCGCGCAAAGCCACAACCGCGCTGAGCACGCCACGGCGGCGGGTTACTTCAAAGAGCAAATCCTGCCCATCATGCTCAAAAGCAAAAAAGGCGATGTGGCTTACACGCTGGACGAGCATTTCCGCGCTGGCGCCAAAGCCGAGGACTTTGCCAAGCTCAAGGCCGTGTTTGCCAAAGAAAACGGCACCGTGACCGCCGGCAACGCCTCAGGCATCAACGACGCCGCCGCCGCCGTGGTGCTGATGGAAGCGGCCACCGCCAAAGCCCGGGGCCTGGCGCCCATGGCCCGCCTGGTGGGCTATGCCCACACCGGGCTGGACCCCAAGTACATGGGCGTGGGCCCCATCTCAGCCACGCAAGCCGTGCTCAAACGCACGGGTCTCACGGTCCATGACCTGGACGTGATCGAGGCCAACGAGGCCTTTGCCGCCCAGGCCTGCGCCGTCACCCAAGAGCTGGGCCTGGACCCGGCCAAGGTCAACCCCAATGGCTCGGGCATCTCGCTGGGCCACCCCATAGGCGCCACCGGCGCGCTGATCACCGTCAAAGCGCTTTATGAGCTGCAGCGCATTCAGGGCCGCTACGCCCTGGTGACCATGTGCATAGGCGGCGGCCAAGGCATTGCAGCGGTGTTTGAACGCGCCTAAAGCGTACACGCTAAAACCGCCCCGTGGGGGCGGCCATCTGGGCCCGCTGCGCATCAGCGGGCGGCGCGCAAAGGCCCTGGCGCGCACCAGCTGCGCGCCGTCAGCTCAATGATGCACGCCGCCCGCTCCAGCGTCTCCACCGTGAGCGCTTGCGGGCTGCGCGCCCGCAAGCGGTTGATCAGCACCAGCTCGGCCGCACCAGAGCGCAAACCCAAGAGCGGACGCATCAAACGGGGGGCGGCAGCGCTCATCGCCGTGCACGCCCAGGCCGCAGGAAAGCCGCATCGCACGCCAGGCCTTGGGCCCACAAACAGGACTTGAAAGCCCATGGCATCACCATTGAGTGTCTCCAAAAGGTGTTTAGCTGATCCTAAGAAGCCCCTGCCGCCGACTGGGTCAGTGGGCCAGCCATGGCGCCGTAGGACATCACCTGCGCGCAGCAAGGGCTAACATCCGTCAAAGAGGCGTTCGCCGCGCGGCCCATGGTCGCTGCCCGCATGGCGCGCCCACCTTGATGCCCCCTCCAAAGGACCCCCATGAAGCTCTACTACGCCCCAGGCGCATGCTCTTTGTCGCCGCACATCGTGCTGTACGAGGCCGGCCTGGCCTTCACCGCCGTGAAGGTGAACACCAAAACACACACGCTGCCCGACGGCAGCAGCTACCACCCCATCAACCCCTTGGGCTATGTGCCCCTGCTGGAGCTGGCCGACGGCACCCGCCTGTCCGAAGGCCCGGCCATCGTGCAATACATCGCCGACCAAGCGCCCGACAAACAGCTGGCGCCGGCCAACGGCAGTGTGGCGCGCTACCAGCTGCAGTCGTGGCTGAACTTCATTGGCACCGAGCTGCACAAAGGCTTTGGGCCGCTTTTCAACCCCGCCACCCCGGCCGACTACAAGCCCCTGGTGATAGAGCGCCTGCTCTCGCGCCTGGCCTGGGTGGACCAGCAGCTCGAAGGCCGCGCCTACCTCATGGGCGAGCAGTTCAGCGTGGCTGACGCCTACCTCTTTACCGTCACCGGCTGGGCCAAGCTGGTGAAGCTGGACCTCAGCGGCTTGCAAAACATCGCTTATTTCCGACAACGCATGTCGGCGCGGCCCGGCGTGCAAGCGGCGCTGAAGGCCGAAGGATTGACCGCATGACCACACCCTCACTCTTTGACAGCATCCAGGTGGGCGAGCTCACGCTGGCCAACCGACTCGTGATGGCGCCGCTGACGCGCAACCGCGCCCCCGACGCCGTGCCCACGGCGCTGATGGCCCAGTACTACACCCAGCGCGCCTCGGCCGGGCTGATCATCAGCGAAGCCACCGCCATCAGCCACCAGGCCCAAGGTTATGCCGACGTGCCTGGCCTGTACGGCACCGAGCAGCTCGACGGCTGGAAGCGCATCACCCACGCCGTGCACCAGGCGGGCGGCACGATGGTGGTGCAGCTGTGGCATGTGGGCCGCATCTCGCACACCAGCTTGCAGCCTGAGCACCAGGCCCCGGTGGCGCCCTCGGCCCTGCGCGCCAAGGCCAAAACCGTGCTGATCCGAGAGGGAAAGCCCGAGTTTGTCGAGACCAGCACGCCGCGCGCGCTGCTCGCCGAGGAGCTGCCCGCGCTGGTGCACAGCTACCAGGCGGCCGCCCGCAATGCAGTAGAAACCGCGGGCTTTGACGGCGTGGAAATCCACGCGGCCAACGGCTACTTGCTGGACCAGTTCATGAAAGACGGCAGCAACCACAGGCGCGACGACTACGGCGGCCGCATCGCCAACCGCTGCCGACTCACGCTGGAGGTCACCCGCGCCGTGGTGGGCGCCATAGGCGGCGGTCGCTGCGGCATACGCCTGTCGCCGGTGACCACCTCCGGCGACGCGCACGACAGTGAGCCGCAGCCGCTGTTCAATCACCTGGTCCAAGAGCTGGCCACATTGAACCTGGCCTATGTGCATGTGGTCGAGGGCATCACGGGCGGTGCGCGCGAGGCCCCAGGCCAAGCTTTCAATTACGCCGAGCTCCAGCAGCACTACCGCCAAGCCGGCGGCCGTGGCGCCTGGATGGTCAACAACGGCTACGACAAAGCCATGGCCGAAGAAGCGCTGGCCAGCGGCGCCGACCTGGTGGCCTTTGGCCGGCCCTTCATTGCCAACCCCGACCTGGTGCGGCGCCTCAAAGAGGGCGCGGCCCTCAACCCGCTGGACGGCGCCACCTTGTACGGCGGCAGCGCCAAAGGCTACACCGACTACCCCGCGCTGGGCTGAGCCGCTGGGCAGCAAGCCTCGTTTAGCCACCCCTGTGGGTCCATGCGGGTAGCGGGGAAACGCTTGTTTACAGACCATCGCCAAAACGCACAATGGCGATGACCCGCGCCAAGCCATCCGCTCGGCGCCCGGGCGCTTGAGCGATAAAACGAGTGCACACACCCAGGAGACAGACATGACCCATCCCACCCACCCACGCCGCCAATGGCTGCAGACCTCGCTGGGCCTGGCCCTGGCTTGCGCCTTGCCGGGCGCGGCCGTGGCCCAGGCCAGCTTTCCGAGCAAGCCATTGCGCATCATCGTGCCCTACGCCCCGGGCGGCACCACAGACATCGTCGGGCGGCGCATGGGCCAGCGCATGAGCGAGTTGCTGGGCCAGCCAGTGGTGGTGGAAAACCGCTCTGGCGCCAACACCGGCATTGGCGCCGAGATGGTGGCCAAGGCC
Source organism: Comamonadaceae bacterium (assembly GCA_947460165.1). Lineage (GTDB taxonomy): Bacteria > Pseudomonadota > Gammaproteobacteria > Burkholderiales > Burkholderiaceae_C > Polaromonas. Next base: position 683 of record CANHKH010000296.1, on the reverse strand, counting down.
GCGCCTGACGGCCACACCCTGTTGTTCACGAACGACGCCACCTTTGTGGCCAACCCCGTGCTCTACGCCAAGCTGCCCTACAACGTGCAGCGCGACTTCACACCCGTGGCCGCCGTCACCTATGTGGCGCTGGCGCTGGCCGTCAACACCGCCACGCCCGTGCAAAACATGCGCGAGCTCGCCGCCTACATGCGCAGCCGTCGCGACCTGAGCTACGGCTCCTTTGGCGCGGGCAGCCAGTCGCACCTGATGGGTGAAATGCTCAAGAAACTCACGGGCGCCTCCGACCTCGTTCATGTGCCCTACAAGGGCGCGGGCCCCGCGCTCACCGACGTGCTGGGCAACCAAATCTTGCTGACCTTCCCGGCCTTTCCCACCTTGCAAGGCCACTTGAACGGCGGCAAGCTCAAGGTGCTGGCCGTCAGCGGCGACAAGCGCGTGCCCTTGCTGCCCGATGTGCCCACCTTCACCGAGGCCGGTTTTGGCGAGCTGGACATGGGCGCCTGGTATGGCTTTTTGGCCCCCGCCGGCACCCCCAAAGACGTGGTGGACAAGCTCAACGCGACCATCAACACCATCTTGGCCGACCGCGACTTTGTGGAAAAGCAAATGACCAGCCAGGGCATGTCGGCCATGGGTGGCACGCCCGAGCAAATGAGTGCGCTCATGCGCACCGAGACCGT
>CANHKH010000295.1 GCA_947460165.1 Comamonadaceae bacterium | reverse complement strand
TTGGTGGCGCACAAACGCGTCCTTGATCTCGGTCTGCTGCAACTCTGACAGCGGCTGGGTCAGGTCGATGCGGCCGATTTCTGCGCCTATGTGCGGCGAGGCCGGCGTGACGCTGATGCTCTTGTAGAGGGCAACCGGCTGGGCGGGGGTGCGCGCTGCAATCGGCGCGCCGACGGTGGCGGTGAACATGGCTTGAGGTCTCCTGTTGAGGCGGACCGTTCGGCCCGGGCGTTTATTGCTTCGGATCCTAGGTGTTTTTCAGGCGCTTAGCAAGTACACTGTTTCAGACAAATGCAAAAACCTTCGCATCATCTGCTTGGGATCCTATGAATTTAGCCGCCAGGACGGGCGGCGGCGCCAAAGCCGTCAAAGCCGTCAAAGCTTCTAGCGTCCCCCGCTGTGTGCCTAAGCGCCAGCGCCTGGACGAGAGCCTGGGCTTTCTGATCGCCGAGGCCGAGCGGGCCTCTAAACGGGTGCTGTTTGCCCGCATCGCCGAGCACGGTATACGCCGCGGCGGCTGGTTCGTGCTGCGCGCCTTGTGGGAAAACGAAGGCATGACCCAGCGCGAGCTGGCGCAGCGCTTGGGCCTGATGGAGACCTCGGTGCTGGAGATGGTTCGGGCCATGGAAAGCGACGGCCTGGTCACCCGCACCCGTGACACCGACGACAAGCGCAAGGTGCGCATCCACCTGACGGCGCAGGGTCGGGCGGTGGAGCCGCAGCTGATGCAGGTGGCCCAGACCGTCAACGACCAAATGGTGCAAGACCTCACCCAGGCCGAAGCGGTGCTGCTCAAGCTGCTGCTCAAAAAAGTGCGTGCCAGCCTGGTGGGCGATGCTGCGCCTGAGCGCCTCCCTCCGACAAGCCCATGACGCACAAGCCTTCTGTCCTGATCTGCGGCGCTGGCATCGCTGGTTGCGCCGTCGCCATCGCGCTGGCGCGCCAGGGCTGGTCGGTCCAGCTGATTGACAAACAGGACGCCTGGCGCTTTCAGAGCTCGGGCATTTTTGTCTACAGCAACGGGCTGAGTGATTTTCATGCGCTGGGCGTGATGCAGGCCATGGTCGCCAGCGGCTTTGAAATTGCAGACGGCCGCAATGTCTACCTGCATGCCGACGGCTCGCCGCTGGTCGATACCTTCTATCCCGGCGTCTATGCGGGCCAGCGACTGCCGCCCATTTTGGGCATACGCCGCGCCGAGATGCACCGGGTGCTGGCCGGCGAGCTAGAGCGCTTGGGCATCCAAGTGCAACTGGGCACCAGCATCGATGCCTTGCACAGCGATGCGCAGGGCGTGGATGTCACGCTCGCCGACGGGCGAGTGCTGCGCTGTGACCTGTTGCTGGGCGCTGACGGCATACGCTCTCGGGTGCGCGAGCTGCTCTGGCCGCAAGTACAGCCGCGCTACTCGGGCTTTGGCGTCTGGCGCAGCGTGCACCGCCGCCCGCCCGCCTTGCGCGAAAAGATCATGATGATGGCCCCAGGCTTGCGCCTGGGCATCATGCCGATCTCACACGAGCAGCTCTACCTGTTTGGCACCGTCAGCGCAGCCGCTGACGTCTGGCATGAGCGCGCGCAATGGCCGGCCCTGATGCAACAGGCCTTTGCCGTTTTCCAGGGCCCGGTGCGGCCGCTGCTCGATGAACTGGGCCCTGCTTCCGAGGTGCTCTACACCGCGGTCGAAGAAATCATCATGCCCGCGCCCTGGCACAAAGGCCGGGCGCTGCTGATCGGCGACGCCGCCCATGCCTGCACGCCTTTCATGGGCCAGGGCGGTGCGATGGCGGTGCAAGACGCGGTGGTCATCGCCCGGCTGCTGGCGCGCAGCAGCATTGACGCCGCCTTGGCCGACTTCGGCCGCATCCGCGCGCCAGTCTGCCAGTTCGTGCAAGACGTCTCGCGCCAGGTCGGTATCACCGGCGCGCAAAGCGAGCCGGGCGCGCACCAGACCATCACCCAGGCGGTGGCCGACAGTGGCCAACAAAGGGTGGACGACTTTTACCGGCGGCTGGAAAGCCTGAGCGCGCACGATCTGGCCGCCCCCGCATGAGACGGCAGACCACCACCCACCCTTGATTGAACGGAGAACGACCCATGAGAAGAACCCTGTTGCTCAGCGCCCTGGCCAGTGCCCTGATGGTGGCCCTGCCCAGCCAGGCGCAGACCTATCCGAACAAGCCGATCCGCATGATCGTTCCCTTTGCTGCCGGTGGCTCCTCCGACGTGATGGCGCGCGGCCTGGGCAAGCAGTTGGCTGAGCAGATGGGCACCCAGGTGGTGATTGAAAACCGCCCTGGCGGCGGTGGCGGGCCCGCCATGGAAGCGGTGGTCAAGTCTCCGGCCGACGGCCACACCCTGCTCTACGGCACCATAGGCACCAACAGCGTGGCGCCGGTGCTGTTCAAGAACCTGCCGGTCGACCCCAACCGCGACCTGCTGCCGGTCTCGCTGCTGGCGCTCAACCCCAGCGTGCTGATCGTGCATGCGGGCCTGCCCATCCAAAGCTTGCCCGAGCTGATCGCCTACGCCAAGGCCAACCCTGGCAAGCTCAGCTATGCCTCGGCCGGCAACGGATCCATCTCCCACCTGGCCACCGAGCTGCTCAAAACGACCGCGCAGATCGACATGCTGCACGTGCCCTACAAAGGCGGTGGTGCCGCCTCGGTCGACCTGCTGGCGGGCAATGTCTCGCTGATGATAGAGACCATCACCAACGCCCAGACCCTGGTCAAGACAGGCAAGGTGCGCGCCATCGCCAACTCAGGCAGCCGGCGCTGGCCCACCGCGCCCGAATTGCCCACCTTCGCCGAGGCCGGCCTGCCCGGCTACCAAGTTGACAGCTGGACCGGCCTGTTTGTGGCCGCTGGTACGCCCAAAGCCATCGTTGATCGCCTCAATACCGAAGTGGTCAAAGCCAGCCGTGACCCAGGCTATCGGAGCGCCATGACCGGGCTCGGCGTAGAAGCGGCCAGCTCCACGCCCGAAGCCTTTACCAGCTTTGTGCGCGCCGAGATGGCCAAGTGGGCACGGGTTGTGCAGTTGACCGGCATCAAGGTGGATTGAGCACCTGCTGAGCTGTGATTTCGGGCTGATCGCACTGAGCGGAACTCTCTTATTGAGATGTGAGTTCGCCACCTTGAACCCCCTAAAAGCCAGCGCGCTAGAAGTCTCCTGGCAAGCGTCGCCCGCTCCTGTCCTGTCGGTGCGGTCATGATCCTAGAGACTGGCGCTGAGGCTCGCTTTCGGGTTCGACCCATTCAAGGGGTGAGATACCACCTATCAACGAATGACAACTCAACAAATCGGCGAAGCGCAAGAGATGGCAATGCAGTGCATGGAGCGCAAATTCAAAGGGTGCGACTGGCTTGGCTGGCGATCTCGGCCGCGTGGCGCAGGTTAGCGTTCAGGGCTGTTTTTTGCACTGTGAATTTTGGAGCATGGGTTTGAGTCTCACTCTGAGAAGAAGCAAAAATATCAGAAGCTTGGAACACAAATCGGGCTGCCAACGATTTGAGCCCTCAATTTTTTACCGGTCTGTCACGCCGGGGGTCGCGGGTTCGAGCCCCGTCCACGCCGCCAAAATGTAAAAAAGCCGCTGCTTTCAGCGGCTTTTTTCTTTTCTGCGCCCAGCCAGGGCGCAGGTTTGGAACGGCGGGTTCTTGCGCCATGGCAGCCCACGGTTTGCAGCTTGGGTTCGCGCCGGCCCAAAGCCGCCTTGCGCGATGGCGGCTCAGGCGACCCAGCTGCCGTCCACGTCACCCTTGAGAATGCCCACCAGCTCCACGTCGGTATCGCCCAGGCTGAGGAGCTCATCTATTTTGGGGGTGCTGGACTTCTTGTCGACAAACACCCAGGCTGGCTCGGGGGCGGGCAGCCCGACGATGTGCTTGAGGATGCCGATGGCGTCGTTCAAATCGACCGCATTGTTGTTGTTGAGGTCGGCCGCGATGGCTTGGTAGGGGTTGAAGGTGGTCAGGCCGACGATGGACTTGAGGATTTGTATCGCATCGTTCAGATCGATCTTGCTGCGTGCATTGGCATCGACCACCAGCTTGGGGCTCAGGCTCCATGGCGCGCTGGGCTTGTCGAAAAGTGCGGCGCCGCTGCCATCGGTTTCGGCGCCGCTGGCCAGCGACACGGCCTTCATGCTGCGCCCGTTCCAGGTGCTGGCGCTGACCGACAGCTTGCTGCTCAAGCCCAGGGCCAGCGAGGTGGCTGAGTAGGACACGCCGCCAAAGAGGAAGGTCTCCACCTGGCTGACCGTGTCTGCACCCTCGGCGGCCGAGCTGACGGTGAATTGCTTGCTGCTGGCGTCCCAGCTCACGGCGTAGCTGCTGCGTGCGCCGCTGTAGATGGCGCTGTCCAGGCCCTCACCGCCGACCAGGGTGTCGGCACCGGTGCCACCGACCAGGCTGTCGTTGCCCTCAGCGCCATTGAGCCGGTCGGCGCCGGCGCCGCCTTCCAGATAGGCCGCATCGGTGCCGGCGGTGAGCGCATCGCCCGCGCTGCCGCCTATGACCCGGCTGATGTTCTTGATGCCGCCGGTTTCGGTGGCAGTGCCGGTCAGGTTGAGCTTGGTCGGCAGTTGGACCGTGACGGCCGTGACGTAGGCCGAGTAGTCCAGGGTATTGCCCTCGCTGGGCAGGCCGCTGCTGCCGCCGCCATCGAGCAGCGCCGTCGTGCCGCCAGCTTTGCTGAAGACGAAGCGGTCCTGGCCGGCGCCGCCTATCACCGTCTCCAGAGCCGCCTTGCTCTGGGCCTGGACGTTACTACCAGCCGAGCCTATGGTGACCTCCAGGGTGTCGGTGGTGTTCAGGGTGTAGCTGATCTCGGTGGCTGCAATGCCGCTGAAATTGAGGGTG
>CANHKH010000294.1 GCA_947460165.1 Comamonadaceae bacterium | reverse complement strand
TAAATTTGGCTGTTGATGCCAATCACCTCGCCGCGCATGTTGATGAGCGGGCCGCCCGAGTTGCCGGGGTTGATGGCCACGTCGGTCTGGATAAAAGGCAGGTAGTCGCCGGTGTCGCGCTGCTTGGCACTGACGATGCCCGCCGTCACCGTGTTCTCCAGGCCAAAGGGCGAGCCAATGGCCATCACCCATTCGCCCACCCGCACCCGGTTGATGTCGCCCATCTTGACGGACGGCAGGCCTGTTGCTTCAATTTTGACCACGGCCACATCGGTGCGCTTGTCGGCGCCCACGATGCGGGCCTTGAACTCGCGCTTGTCGGTCAAGGTGACGATGACCTCGTCGGCGCCCTCGACCACATGGGCGTTGGTCATGACAAAACCGTCGGCAGAGACAATAAAGCCCGAGCCCACACCACGCGGCACCTCTTCCTCGCCCCGGTCCGGCCGCTGCTGCCGCGGCATGTTGGGTGGCACGGGAATGCCAAAGCGGCGGAAAAACTCCAGCATCTGCTCGTCTTGGGGGCTGCCGCCAGCCGCTGCGGGCTTGCTGCGCTCCAAGGTACGAATGTTCACCACCGCCGGGCCAACTTGGTCGACCAAGTCGGTGAAGTCAGGCAGGGCGCGGGCTTGCGCGGCCGCCGGTGCCATGGGCGTCAGTGACAGGCCCACCCCAGCGCTCAACACGGCGGCCAGGGTCCAAACATTGAGGCGTTTCAAGGAAAAATAAGACATGTCTAATTCTCGCAGGTGAGTGTCAACCAAGGGAACATCCCGGACATAAATCTAAAACGCAATATGGCTATTTAGGGGCTTGTGGGACCCGCTTCAAGGGCAGGCGTAAAAGTTTAAGTGTGACCAGGGCCCACAGACCAGCCAATGGCGTGCGAGCGGCTCAAGACCTTGGGCGTCAACGGCCGGGCTGCGATCGAGCCGCACAGTCCCAGAGCCCGTGGCATGCAACACGGAATAAAGCGTTGGGTTCAAGGCCTTGCAAGAGCGCTTTCTTCATCTTGCGATCATGCCTGCATGGTGTGGGCGAGCATAGAGCGCGCGACGCAAGTCCAACCAATGCAATGGGTCACTGGTGGCATCGGCCCACACCCAGCGGGGCGCATCGGCACGGTGGTGCATGCGCACGAGCAAGACGTTTTGAAAGTCGAGCACAGGCTCGGGCCAATCCACCTCGCATGGGCCAAAGTGATCATCGCTTTGCCATTGCCAGCTTTGGCCATCCCACTGCAACACGCCGACCGGGCTGCGCCGCCAGGCCCAAAGAGCGCATCCGCCGGAGATCAGCAAGGCAGCCGTGCCCAACCAGGGCCCCCAGTCTGCCGGAGCGGCCCACCACCAACTCACAGTGACCAGGCTTGCCAAACCCCAACAGCCCAGCCACAGGCCCCGCACAAAAAAAGAACGCCCCACGGCAAACGACACCGGTGGGGCGTGGGACGAGCTCACAGCTGTCAGGGTCGGTTCAACCCTGACCCAGCTGAGCGAGCGGCTCAGACGCGCTTGAACACCAGCGTGCCATTGGTGCCGCCAAAGCCGAAGTTGTTTTTCACGGCCACCTCCATCTTCAGATCACGCGCGGTGTTGGCGCAGTAGTCCAGATCACATTCCGGGTCGGGGTTGTCGAGGTTGATGGTGGGCGGCACTTTTTGGTGGTGCAGCGCCAACACAGTGAACACCGACTCAATGCCGCCTGCGCCACCGAGCAGGTGACCGGTCATGGACTTGGTCGAGCTCACCACCATGCGCTTGGCGTGGTCTCCGAGGGCGGCCTTGATGGCGTTGGTCTCGTTCACATCGCCCAGGGGTGTGGACGTGCCGTGGGCATTGAGGTAGTCGACCTGGTCGGCGTTGATGCCGGCGTTGCGCATGGCCCCCAGCATGGCGCGGCGCGGGCCGTCCATGTTGGGCGCGGTCATGTGGCCGGCGTCGGCGCTCATGCCGTAGCCCGCCAGCTCGGCGTAGATTTTGGCGCCACGCGCCTTGGCATGTTCGTACTCTTCGAGCACCATGACGCCCGCGCCCTCGCCCAGCACAAAGCCGTCGCGGTCTTTGTCCCAGGGCCGGGAGGCGGCGGCCGGGTCGTCGTTGCGGGTGGACAGTGCGCGCATGGCGGCAAACCCGCCTACACCCAATGGTGAGACCGTGGCCTCGGAGCCACCGGCCACCATCACATCGGCATCGCCATATTCAATCAGGCGGCCCGCCTCGCCAATGCTGTGCAGGCCCGTGGTGCAGGCCGTGACCACGGCCAGGTTGGGACCCTTGAAGCCAAAGCGCATGGAGACATGGCCAGAGATCATGTTGATGATGGAGGCCGGCACAAAAAACGGCGAAATGCGGCGCGGTCCACGGGCTGCATATTCAGTTTGGGTGGCTTCGATCATGGGCAAACCGCCAATGCCCGAGCCAATCACCACCCCGATGCGGCAGGCTTGCTCTTCGCCCAAGGCCTCGCCCAGGTCCAAGCCCGCGTCTTTGACGGCTTGGTCGGCTGCAGCAATGCCGTAGTGAATGAAGGTGTCCATGCTGCGCGCTTCTTTGGCGCTGATGTAGGACTCCAGGTCAAAGTGCTTGACCTCGCCTGCAATTTTGCAAGCGAAGGCAGACGCATCAAATTTGGTGATCAGGCTGATGCCAGACTGCCCGGCCAGCAGGTTTGCCCAGGCATCAGAAACCGTGTTGCCCACGGGGCTGATACAACCCAGACCAGTCACGACGACGCGGCGACGGCTCATTGAAAAAACCTCCGTGCTGCGCATGGCTGCGCGAGCTTGGCGAAATGGCTGGCCTCACAAAGCAGACAGCAGCCCTGAAAAAGAAGCCCGGGCCTGGCATCACCGGGCGCGGGCTTGATTGAAAAAAGCCTGTCAGGCTTTTTGATGGTTGGTCGCGTAGTCGACCGCGTTTTGCACCGTCGTGATCTTCTCGGCGTCTTCGTCCGGAATCTCGATGCCGAACTCGTCTTCCAGAGCCATCACCAGTTCCACCGTGTCAAGCGAGTCAGCGCCCAGATCGGCCACAAAGGCCTTCTCGCCAGTGACTTGGCTCTCTTCAACGCCAAGCTGCTCGGCAATGATTTTCTTAACGCGTGCTTCGATATCGCTCATAAATCCCTCTGAGGGTTGTGAAAATGATCCGTGATTTTAGCCGTTCAAGCATGCGGGGCTTTTTGGCCCCAAACACCCGGCTCAAAGCCTGTCCGGACGGAACGCCGGCCAGGCTGGTTTACATGTACATGCCGCCGTTGACGTGGAGCTCCTGACCCGTGATGTAGCCAGCCAGCGGACTGGCCAAAAACGCCACCGCATGTGCAATGTCTTGAGGCCGGCCCAAGTGGCCCAGCGGTATTTGTCCGAGCAAGGCTTTGTGCTGCTCCTCGCCCAAGGCGGCGGTCATGTCGGTTTCAATGAACCCGGGCGCGATGCAATTGACCGTGATGCCGCGTGAGCCCAATTCCCGGGCCAAGGAGCGGCTCATGCCCGCCACGCCAGCCTTGGCGGCCGCATAGTTGGCCTGACCGGGGTTGCCCGATGCGCCGACCACCGAAGTGATGTGGATGATGCGGCCGTAGCGCTGCTTCATCATGGGGCGCATGACAGCGCGGCTCATGCGAAACACCGACTTGAGGTTGGTGTCCAGCACCGCATCCCAGTCCTCGTCTTTGAGGCGCATGGCCAGCGCGTCGCGCGTGATGCCCGCGTTGTTCACCAGCACCTGCAAGCCGCCGTGTTCTTGGATGATGGTCTCCACCAAGGCCAGCGCCGCCGGGGCGTCATTGACATCGAGCACGCGCCCAGCGCAGCCCTCGTGGGCCGACAAGGCGGCGCTGATGCGGCTGGCCCCTTCTGGGGTGGTGGCTGTGCCTATGACCTTGAAGCCTTGGGCCGCCAACTGCAGCGCAATGGCCGCGCCTATGCCGCGCGAGGCGCCGGTCACCAGCGCCGTGTGGTGTGTTGTGGTCGTCATGTGTTCAAGCTTTCAAAGCAGCGTGGGCCTCGGCCAGCGTGGCCGGGTCAAACACCGGCAAACCCGCCAAGTTCGCATCAATGCGCTTGGCCAAGCCCGCCAAGACCTTGCCCGGGCCGCACTCTAAAAGGGTGGCCACGCCACGGGCCTGCAAGGCCAGCACGCACTCCACCCAGCGCACGGGGCCAAAGGCCTGCGCATACAGGGCCTGGCGGATGCGCTCAGGCTCGGTCTCTGCGGCCACGTCAATGTTGTTGATGACCGGGATGAGCGGCGCTGCAAAGGCGGTGTCCGCCAGCTTGGCGCGCAACTTGTCGGCGGCCGGCTTCATGAGGCTGGAGTGAAAAGGCGCGGAGACTGGCAGCAGCAAGGCGCGCTTGGCGCCTTGCGACTTGAGCAGCTCACAGGCTTTGTCGACTGCGGCTTTGCTGCCGGCAATCACGGTCTGGGCCGGGTCATTGAAGTTGGCAGCTTGCACCACCTCGGCGCTGCCTTCACCAAAGCCACGGCTGACCTCGGCACAGCCCGCCATCACCGCGGCCGCAGGCATGCCCAAAATGGCGGCCATGGCACCCGTGCCCACGGGCACGGCGTCTTGCATGGCCTCGGCCCGAAAGCGCACCAAAGGCGCGGCTTGGGTCAGCGTCAACACGCCCGCTGCCACCAAGGCCGAATACTCACCCAAGGAGTGGCCAGCCAAAGCCGCCGGGGCCAAGCCTGTTTCGGCCACCCACACGCGGTAGGCGGCGACACCGGCCACCAGCATCACGGGCTGGGTGTTGCGGGTCAGGCCCAGGGCTTCTTTGGGGCCGTCGTGAATCAATTGGCCCAGGTCTTCACCCAGGGCGTCTGAGGCTTCGGCCAAGGCCTGCTTGACGATGGCG
>CANHKH010000293.1 GCA_947460165.1 Comamonadaceae bacterium | reverse complement strand
GTGAACACGCTGGACTGGCGCAGCCATTGGGCGTCTTTCTTGGGCACATCGATCAAGATGCGGGCCTTGCCGTCAGGGGCCAGTTCCACCCGGCGCACCCGGCCAATGGGAAAGCCTGAAAAAGTCATGTCCATGCCGACCACCACGCCCTCGGAGTCCTCGGCCACCAGCACCAGGCGCTGGGTGCTCTCAAACACGCCGCGCGCATACAAGAGGTAGAGCACCGCCCCGGCAATGAGCAAGAGCGTCAACAGCAGCATGAGCACGGCCCGCCGCGCCAGCGCAGGCGAGGACTCCAGCTCGGCCGTGGAAGGGATGGGCGAATCGGTCATGGCGCTTTCAATAGTAGTTGCCCACCAGGCAGAGCACCTCGATCAGCAGCAACACCACAAACATGCGGGCCAGCATGTTCATGTCGCCCCCAGGGCGGCGGGCCATGCCCATGCGGTCCACCAGCGCGGAAGCCACGGGCATGAGCGCCACGGTCAAGCTGAACAGCAAGGTCTTGAAGACAAAAATCAGCGTGACCGACGGGTCAAACACCTGGCCAAAAAGCCGGGTGTAGGCCGGCAAGGCCGCCAAGTGAAAGCCGTACACCGCCACATAGGCCAAGACCAAGGCCACCACGCAGCTGAGCGCGGCCAGCGTGATGCTGGCATGCATGCCGGCCAGCACGCGGGGCAGGGCTTCGCGCACCAGCGGGTCTTGGCCTTGGGCGCGCAGCTGCGCCAAGGTGCCCTGCTGGCGCAGCGCGGCCAGCTCGGTGGCGCTGAGCAAGGTGATGCGCAAGGCCACAAACAAAGCCGCGCTCAAGGGGATGAGCTCGATCACCAGCACGCGAATGACCACCTGCAGGGCGTACTGGGTCAGGCCATAGCTTTCGGCCGTGACCACCACAATGCGCGTGAGCACCAAGCTCAAGAGCGCCGCCAGGCCGCTGAACCACAGCAACACCGAGGCCGTGCCAGCCACCATGTGCCCGGCCATGCGCTGGCGGTTGGCCCGGCTGTAGCTTGACGGCAAGCAAGCGAGCACCAAAATTTGGGCGCCCGTGAAAAGCACCTGCCACCAGCTGATCAGCCACAGGAGCATCTGCGGCCGTGGGCGCGGCAACGAAGCTGGGGGCATGGTGTCTGTCTCGGTCTGGGGCATCAATGGGGGGTGGCACAGGGGACCTTCAAACGGCGGCGCCTGCCCGCGCCCCGTTCACGCTCACACTCAGGCCTGCAGCGCCAGGGCCTCGCCCATGCGGATGGCACCACCGGGCTGCCAAACCGGATTAAAGCGCAGGGGGCCTTCAGGAAAGAGCATGACCACGGTCGAACCCAATAAAAAGCGGCCCATTTCCTGCCCTTGGGTCAAGCGCAAGCCCTGGCCCTGGTAGTCCCATTCGCGCACGCCGCCCTGGCGCGAGCGCTGGACCACGCCGTGCCACACGGTGGCCATGCTGCCCACAATGGTGGCGCCCACCAGCACCAGCACCCAGGGCCGCCCCTGGTGCTCGAACACGCACACCAGGCGTTCATTGCGGGCAAACAAGCCGGGCACGCCGCGCGCCGTGGCCGGATTGACCGAGAACAAATCACCCGGCACATACACCATGCGCTGCAAAGTGCCGTCGCAAGGCATGTGGATGCGGTGGTAGTCGCGCGGGCTGAGGTAGAGCGTGGCAAAGGAGCCGTTCTGGAACTGCTGGGCCAGCGCCGCATCGCCGCCCACCAAGGCGGTGGTGGAGTAACGGTGGCCCTTGGCTTGGAACAGCTGGTCGCCCGAGATGGGTCCAAACTGGCTGATGGCGCCGTCCACCGGGCACACCAGCTCGGCCTGGGCCAGCGGACGGGCGCCAGGCTTGAGCGCACGGGTGAAAAAGTCGTTGAAGCTGCGGTACTGGCCTATGTCAGGCTCGGCTGCCTCGCTCATGTCCACTTTGTACTTGTTGACAAACCAGCGGATCAGCGCGGTGGTGGTGTCACCGCGCTCGCGGGAAGCTATGCGGCCGGCCAGGCGCGTGAGGGCCTGCTTGGGCAGCACATATTGGGACAGGACGGTCAGGCGTTCGGACACACGCGCTCGTTTCTAAAGTCAGGCTGGGCGGGATTCTATAGAGCCCCTGGCGCAGGCAGGCGGCAGGTCGGGCACGACAACAAAGCTGGACTATCTTGTCCCAGCTTTCAGCCAGCGTCAGGGCACCAACCTCAGCAGTTGGCCGCGCGCGCTGTCGGTCAGCACGTAAAGCAGCCCATCAGGGCCTTGCCGCACGTCGCGGATGCGGCCCAGGCCCTCGAGCAGCTTGTGCTCGCGCAGCACCTGGCCGCCAAAAGGCCGGGCCAGCTCCAGCCGGCTGAGGTGGCCAAATTTGAGCGAGCCCACAAACAAGTTGCCGCGCCAGGCTGCGCCGTAGCGTTCACTGGTGAGAAAAGCCATGCCCGAGGGCGCGATGGACGGCGTCCAGTGGTGCAGCGGCGGCTCCATGCCCGGCTGGGCGCTCAGCCCGCTGCCTACGGGGCTGCCGCCATAGTTCTCACCAAAACTGACAACAGGCCAGCCGTAATTGCGACCGGGCTGGGGCAGGTTGATCTCGTCGCCGCCTTGCGGGCCGTGCTCGTGCATCCACAGCGTGCCGTCAGGGGCAGTGGTCAGGCCTTGCGGGTTGCGGTGGCCCCAGCTCCAAATTTCTGGCAGGGCGCCAGCGCGCTGCAGCAGCGGGTTGTCGGCCGGCACACTGCCGTCTTTGCCCACCCGCACCAGCTTGCCATGGTGGTTGTCCAGGCGCTGGGCGTCGTCGCGCCTGAAGTAGCGCTCGCCCAGGGCCAAAAACAAGCTGCCGTCGGCCCGGCCGTCCCGCTGCCCCTCGGCCAGGCGGCAGCCAAAGTGCAGCCGGCTGGCCACCTTGGGCCGCTGGCTGAAGATCACGCGGGTGTTTTCCAAGGCCGACTCGTCGGCACTCAGGGTGGCGCGCAGCAAGGCCGTGCTGCTGCCGCCAGGCCCTGGCTCGGAAAAACACAGGTACAAGCTGCGGTTGCGCGCAAAGTCGCTGTCCAGCAGCACATCGAGCAGACCGCCCTGCCCGCCCGCGGCCACCGCTGGCACGCCAGAGATGCTGGGCCCCAAGCGGCCGTCGGCCTCAATCAAGCGCAAACGACCGGGCCGCTCGGTCACCAACATGCGCTGCGAGGGCAAAAAAGCCAGCGCCCAGGGGTGGGCCAGGCCGTCGGTGATCACTTGGGGCCGCAACTCCTGCGCGTCTGCAGCGGTGACAGTCCATGGCAAGGCCATCCAAATCAGGGCGAAAAACCAAGCACCAGCGAGCTTCATGGGATTTTTTCCGTTGTCTCAATCAGGCCTAGACTGTGCCAGCCCAGCGCACTGTGCGGGCTTGGTATGATGAAAAACCTCATGAAAATCAAGCACTTGAATTCAAGCCCGCAGCCAGCCCAACTTGACCCCAGCTGCCAGCTCGACTAATCTAGCCACCCTATGCAACGCCCTGCCCTTGCCTGTTTGACCTGCCTGCTGATGGCCTGCGCCTTGGCTCAGGCCGCGCCAAATGGTCGCGCGGACGAGCTGGAAACCTTTTTGGCCGAACGCGGTTTGCTCAGCCAAATCGACCAAGTTCGCCAAACCGTGTCCAACAAAGCCTCGGAACTGGTGGTCAACGCCATGGGCTTTATGGGTGTGCCGTACAGGCGAGGTGGCAGCTCGGCCGAAAGCGGCTTTGACTGCAGCGGCTTTGTGCGCGCCATGTACCAGCAAACTGTGGGTTTGGTGCTGCCTCGCAAAGCCGAGCAGCAAGCCGCGGCCACCGAAAAAATTGAAAAACGCGACCTGGTCCCCGGTGACTTGGTGTTTTTCAACACCATGCGCCGCACCTTCAGCCATGTGGGCATCTACATTGGCGATGGAAAATTCATCCACTCCCCCAAGCCGGGCGCTGAGGTGCGGGTGGAAAACATGGGCGAGTCTTACTGGAGCCGGCGTTTTGACGGCGCCCGCCGCGTTGCACCCGATGCGGGCCTTGCGGCCCAGCAGGCCGCTGGCGGTCAGCGGCCCTGAACAACGGCTGAGTTGATGCGGCACCATGGCCGCCCCACAGCCTGCGCTCAAATGACTTCTTCGCCCTTTTTCATGGCCGCTTCCACCGCCAGGCGGTAAAGACCGCCTGAGTGCGGCACGCGCTCTTTGACCTCGGCCCATTCCAGGTCGAAAGGCAGGCCCATCCAGTCTTTGGTGCGCTTGAGATCGGCATTGCAGGACTTGATGATGCGGCGCGCATCTTCAAAAAGGTCCAGTTCTTCGGCCGTCAGTTGGTCCCGCTCTTGGCCATTCAAGCTGGCCTCCAGCATCACCAGTTTGTCAAAAGCAGCCGCGCGTTCGCGACGCACGGTGTCTGAATTGCGAGGGGGACTGGCCTTGGCCGTGTCCAGGGCATTGAGCCGCCCCGACAAAGCCTGCAGGTCTTGCCGCGTCAGGTGGTAGAGCATCAAGGCCACGCTCATCAAAATGATCAGCACGATCAGCAAGGCAATGACCAGGGTGAGGGTGAGGGACATGGGTGGGTTGCATTAAAGTGACTAAATGTTACCGCTATTTGGTCGGCCACCCAACCCTTTTTATGTGGCGCAGGGGGGGCAAACCAAGGCTTGGTTGTGCGGTCTCGGCCAGCTATGGAGGACAGAATATGGAGCTTGAATGGGTTCACCGCCGATGGATGTCCGACAGTCCGGACTGGACTGAGCCTAAACCCGGCAGTTGGCCGCTTGCTTCCGCTTCAAACACTTGATGAATCAAACAGTTGCGCCCACGACGGTCTTCACCTCATGGGTGAAAGCGCTGCACGGCCGCAGGTCTGCCGCTTCAGGCCTCTGGCGTTGTTGCTCGTGCCC
>CANHKH010000292.1 GCA_947460165.1 Comamonadaceae bacterium | reverse complement strand
TGGCGGTTGGGACGCCACGGCCCGCTCCGTTGAGCGCGCGGCCAAGGCCGCTTCGCTGGTGGGCCAGATGTCATTTGAGAATGTGGGCGGCGCGGGCGGCATGGTGGGCTTGCCCCGGTTCGTCAATCAGCGCAAGGGCCAGGGTCAAACGCTGATGGTGGGCGGCTCGGTCATGGTGGGGGCTGGCATTGCCAACAAAAGCCCGGTGACCATCAAGAACGTGACGCCCATTGCCCGGCTGACCGAAGAGGCCGGCGTGATCGTGGTGCCCAGTGGCAGCAAGATCAAGACCTGGAAGGAGCTGGAGGCGGCTCTCAAGGCCAATCCTCGGGCCGTGTCGGTGGCAGGTGGCAGCGCGGGCGGCACAGACCATTTGATTTTGGGCATGCTGATCAAGGCGCTAGGCAAGAACCCGCGAGAAGCCGCTTACGTGGCTTTTGCAGGCGGCGGTCCGGCCAACGCCGCCATATTGGGCGCGCAGGTGACGGCCGGTATTTCTGGCTATTCCGAATTCGAAGAACAAATCAAGGCGGGGCGCATGCTGGCCTTGGCCGTGTCGGGCAAAAGCCGCATTCCCGGTGTGAACGTGCCCACGCTCAATGAACTGGGCGTTGGCGTGAGCGAGTCGAACTGGCGCGGCTTGTTTGCGCCACCCGGCATCTCTGACCCCCAGCGCAATGCATTGATCGACTTTGCGACCCGGCTGCACGCCTCAGCTGCCTGGAAACAGGAGCTGGACACCCGTAAGTGGACCGATGCTTTCTTGACCGAGCGGCCTTTTGAGCGCGAGCTGGCCAAAGACCTGGCCGACAAAGAAGTGCTCATGAAGGAGCTGGGCCTGGCATGAGGCCTGTCTATGTGGCCTGGGTGCTGGCCATGGTCTGTGGCGTGGCCGCCTGGCAAGTGACCGCGATCCCTGAGTCTTTGATGCAAATGACTGTGGGCGCTAGGCTGGTGCCTGCGGCGGTGGTGACGGGCCTGACGGCCCTGGTGCTGCTCTTTGGGCTGAGCGCCTTGAAGGGGCGGCAGGTGGACGAGAGCCAAGCGCCCGATCAATCGCCCCTGCCGGGCTCGGGCGCGCGCATGCTCAGCTTGCTGGTCGGTGGCCTGGCCTTCATGGCCTTGGTCACGCCCTTGGGTTTCATTGTGCCGGCCACGCTGTGCGGCATGGGTGTGGCGCGGGCATTCGACGCTCCCTTGAACCTGAAATCGGCGCTGATTTGCGGCAGCATGGCGGCGATTTTTTGGCTGGTTTTTGCGCGCTTGTTGGGCGTGGGGCTGGGCCCAGGCCTGCCTTGGTTGATCTGAGTTTGTCAGGAGCGCCGCATGTCCTCTGTTGACGCCTTGCTGGCGGGCTTTGGCAACGCCTTGCAGCCCGCCACGCTCATGTGGGGCTTTGCAGGTTGCTTTGTGGGCACCTTGGTGGGCGTGTTGCCCGGCATAGGCCCGGCGCTGACCATTGCCTTGTTGCTGCCGCTGACCTACCACGTGCCGGCCACCAGCATGTTTGTGATGTTTGCGGGCATTTACTACGGTGCGGCCTATGGTGGCTCGACCACGTCTATTTTGATCAAGACACCGGGCGAGGCCTCGTCCATGATGACGGCGCTGGAGGGCCACAAAATGGCGCGCCAAGGCCGCGCGGGCCAAGCCTTGGCCACGGCCGCCATAGGCAGTTTTGTGGCCGGCACCATAGGCACGGTGGCGCTGACCTTTTTTGCGCCCATGGTGGTGGAGGCGGCGCTGGCCTTTGGCCCGGCCGAGTACTTCAGCTTGATGGTCTTGTCTTTGGTGGCGGTGTCCGCCGTGCTGGGCAACTCCATGCTGCGCGGCCTGTTGGCGCTGGCCGTGGGTTTGCTGCTGGGCTTGGTGGGCTTGGACCTGCAGACCGGCCAGCCGCGCTTTACCTTTGGCCAGGCGCAGCTGCTGGACGGCATTGAGGTGACGGTGGCGGCGGTGGGCTTGTTTGCCGTGGGTGAGGCGCTGTATTTGGCTTGGCAGGGGAGGGAGGCCAAGACGGGCGAAGTCTTGAAAGTCTCGGGCAGCCTGTGGATGAGCCGGCAAGACTGGGCCCGTTCCTGGAAGCCCTGGCTGCGCGGCTCGCTGTTTGGGTTTCCCATAGGCGCGCTGCCCGCGGGCGGGGCCGAGTTGCCCACGCTGCTGTCCTACTACACCGAGAAAAAGCTCAGTTCGCACCCCGAGGAATTTGGCCACGGCGCCATTGAAGGCGTGGCCGGCCCGGAGGCGGCCAACAATGCGGCGGCCGCCGGGGTGCTCATGCCTTTGCTGACCTTGGGCATCCCCACCTCGGCCACGGCCGCCATCATGCTGTCGGCCTTTGAGGGCTATGGCATTCAAACCGGCCCCCAGCTGTTTGCCTCGCAAAGCAGCTTGGTGTGGACCTTGATTGCCAGCCTCTTCATTGGCAACGTGATCTTGCTGGTGCTCAATTTGCCGCTGGTGGGTTTGTGGGTCAAGCTGCTCAAGATCCCGCCGCCCTGGCTGTACGCGGGCATCATTGTGGTGTCGACCGCGGGGGTGTATGGCGCGGGCAACTCGGTGTTCAACGTGGGGCTGCTGTATGCGTTCGGCCTGGTCGGTTACGCCATGCGGCGTTTTGACTTTCCGGCCGCGCCCTTGATCGTGGGCTTGATCTTGGCGCCCATGGCCGAGCAGTCCATGCGGCAGGCACTGACCATCAGCATGGGCGACTGGAGCACTTTTGTGACGCGGCCCTTGTCAGGCGCGATTTTGGCGGTGGCCGCATTGCTCTTGATTGCGCCGCCGCTGTGGCGCGCGGGGTGGCGCAAACGCGCAGCTTGATTTCAGTGCGCCGCAGCCAGGCTGCGCGCCACCGCTTCGGCCACCTCAATGCCGTCCACCCCGGCCGACAAAATGCCGCCTGCATAACTGGCGCCTTCGCCCGCCGGGTACAGGCCGGGCAGGTTCAGGCTTTGGTGGTCGGCGCCGCGCGTGATGCGCACGGGCGAGGAGGTGCGGGTTTCCACGCCAGTGAGCACGGCGTCGTGCCGGTCAAAGCCTTTGATCTTGCGGCCAAAGACAGGCAAGGCCTCGCGCACGGCCTCAATGGCGTAAGCGGGCAGGGCGCCGGCCAGGTCGGTCAGGTGCACGCCGGGCTGGTAAGAGGGCAGCACCTCGCCCAAGGCCTGGGACGCACGGCCCGCGATAAAGTCGCCCACCAGTTGGCCTGGCGCCTCGTAGTTGCTGCCGCCCATCACATAGGCCTGCGACTCCAGCCGCCGCTGCAAGGCCATGCCTGCCAGTGGGTGCACCCAGCCGCCTGGGCCTGGCACTTGGCCGGGGAGCAAAAAGTCACTGGGGTTGATGCCCACCACAATGCCCGCGTTGGCGTTGCGCTCGTTGCGCGAGTACTGGCTCATGCCGTTGGTCACCACTCGGCCCGGCTCTGAGGTGGCGGCCACCACCGTGCCGCCTGGGCACATGCAAAAGCTGTAGACCGAGCGGCCGTTGTGGGCGTGGTGCACCAGCTTGTAGTCGGCCGCGCCCAAGAGCGGGTGGCCGGCGTGCCGGCCGTGGCGGGCGCGGTCAATCATGCCTTGCGGGTGTTCCACGCGAAAACCTACCGAAAAGGGCTTGGCCTCCATGTACACGCCGCGTTCGTAAAGCATCTCGACGGTGTCCCGAGAGCTGTGGCCCAGCGCCAGCACCACATGGCTGGCGTCCAATTCATAGCGGCTGGCGTCGCTCAAGCGTTCAATCACCAGGCCGCGCAGGTGTCGCCCACTTGCGCTTTCTTCAATGCGCAGGTCGCACACGCGCTCTTGAAAGCGGATCTCGCCGCCCAAGGCAATGATTTGCTCGCGCATGTGTTCCACCACCTTGACCAGCTTGAAGGTGCCAATGTGCGGCCTGGCGGTGTAGAGGATGTCATCGGGCGCGCCGGCCTTGACGAACTCGTTCATGACCTTGCGGCCCAGGTGGCGCGGGTCTTTGATTTGGCTGTAGAGCTTGCCATCTGAAAACGTGCCGGCCCCACCCTCGCCAAACTGCACGTTGGACTCGGGGTTGAGCACTTTTTTGCGCCACAAGCCCCAGGTGTCTTTGGTGCGTTCGCGCACTTTTTTGCCGCGCTCAATGACGATGGGTGCAAAGCCCATTTGCGCCAGCAGCAGCGCCGCAAAAATACCGCAAGGCCCAAAGCCCACCACCACCGGGCGCTGCTTGAGCGTGGCAGGCGCTTGCACGGGCGGGTGGTAGCTCAAATCGGGCGCGGGGCCGATGTGTGGGTGGCCGGCAAATTGCTGCAGCACCTGCGCCTCCAGCTCGGGCGTCAACTCCACATGGGCGATGTAGACCAGCGAGACCACATGCTTGCGCGCATCAAAGCTGCGCTTGTGCACATGGACGTGGAGGAGTTGATCAGTCTTCAGGCCCAAGGTGTGGGCAATGAGGTCGGCCAATGCCGTGTCGGCATGGTCCAGAGGGAGCTTGAGCTCGGTCAGTCGAATCATAGGTAGGGGGATCTGTTTTCCGGATCAGCCTTTCATTGTAGAAGGCAGGGGATAATCAACCTTGTGAAGCACGCCAGACCGTCGCTGGTGCAAGCTGGGAAACCAGGCACTGGAGGAAGGTCCGGACTGCACAGGACAGCGCAGGAGGTAACACCTCTCCACCGTGAGGTGAGGATCAGAGCAACAGAGACGAGCCGGTTCAGTCCGGGTGAAACGGGCAATCTCTGCGCGCAGCAACACCAAGTAGGCCAGCGTTGATGTGGTTCCACAGAGCTGGCGGGTAGGTGGCACCGAGCCGGGTGGGCGACCCCCGGCCCAGATGAATGGCGGTCACGCCGGTCTTCGAGAGGAGGCCGGTGCACAGAATCCGGCCTATCGGCGAGCTTCACACTTTTTT
>CANHKH010000291.1 GCA_947460165.1 Comamonadaceae bacterium | reverse complement strand
GTAGGACAGCAGTTCATCAAGGTAATGAAACGCTTCAATCCTTACATGGTGCCCGCCACGGCTGAGCAAAAGTTACAGACTGACACTTTTGATCGCAAAGACACAGCGTCCATTGACGATCAACAAGAGCGCTTGGGCCAAGCAAGGGCCTGGCCATGGTCCACGGCGACAAGGGACAAGTGCCGTCAAATGGCGAGCCCAGGCTGCGGCAAGGCGTCAATGCGCCTGCGCAGCGTCTGGGCTGGCTCGCTAGAGGCCCACCAGGGCCGATGCCCTCAGGCCCTCACTCCAAGCGTGCGCCTGAGACCTTCACCTTTTGCGCACCCATTTCTCGGTCCGTCCTCAAAAAGGCCGAAAACTGCTCGGGGGTGTCGCCCACGGCCTGAAAACCCAGAGGCTGCAAGTACCTGGTCTTGAAGTCGTCGGCGGCGATGATGCGCGACAACTCTCGTGCAAAGCGGCCGCTGATTTCGGGCGGTGTGCCTTTGGGGGCCACCACGCCAAAGTAGTACGAAGCCTCAAAACTGGCATAACCCTCTTCCGTGAAGGTCGGCACTTTGGTGGCGGCGGGCTGGCGGCTGCGGCCAGAGACGGCCAGCGCCTTGACCTTGCCCGACTCCACATGTGGCGCCACACCGCCGGTGACCGCGAACATGGCATCGATGCGACCGGCCATCAACTCCTGAACGGCCGCAGGCAGGCCCTTGAAGGCCACATGCTCCATTTGCAGACCGTTGACGCTGTTGAACCAGGCCGAGGCCAAGTGGTTGACGCTACCGGCGCCAATGGAGCCGTAGTTGTACTTGCCGGGGCTGCGCTTGACCAGCTCAATGAACTCCTTGACGTTGGCCGCGGGCAGGTCGGGTCTGGCCACCAGCATCATGTGCGCTGTGGCCAGCTTGCTCACGGGCACGAAATCGGCCACCGGGTCGTAGGGAATCTTGGGGTAGAGGTGCTGGTTCAGGCTGAAGGCCGAATCCGAAGCCACCATGAAGGTATAGCCGTCGCCCGCGCTCTTGGCCAAGGCATCGGCGGCCACGATTTCGTTGGCGCCTGGCTTGTTGTCCACGATGACGGGTTGGCCCCAGGCTTCGCTCATTTTTTGACCGATGGCCCGGATCATCACGTCAGCGGGCCCCCCAGGGGCATAGGGCAAGATGATGCGGATGGGCTTGGACGGGTAAGCAGGCTGTGCCAGTGCAGAGGCAGCCAAGCTGCCCATGCCAAGCACCAGGGCCAGGCGGCGGGTGAAAGTCATGCGAATAAACTCCTGTTTGAATGAGGGACCCAAGCCTTTTTTGCGGCCCAAAGCCAGCTGAAGGGGCGAGCTGAAGGGCGAGCTGGGTGGGCGACCGTTTGTGGCCTGCCTGTTGCCATGGGGCCAGATCAGTCAGAATTCGTCAAGCGCCACTTGTCACCTCTGCGATGGCCGCTCACGCAGCGCCACTGGCCCACCCACACCCATGAACCTGTCCACCTGGTTGACTTTTTTTCTGGCCGCCTGGGCCATCAGCCTGTCGCCTGGCGCAGGCGCGGTGGCGGCCATGAGTGCGGGCTTGAACCACGGCTTTCAACGGGGCTACATGCTGTGCTTGGGCCTGGTGCTGGGCATCTGGACGCAGCTGCTGGTGGTGGCGGTGGGGCTGGGTGCGCTGGTGGCGGCTTCAAGCACGGCCTTTGCGTTCATCAAGTGGGCTGGCGTGGCTTACCTGGTGTGGCTGGGACTGGCCCAATGGCGTGCGGCCTCAGCGCCGCTGGCTGTCAGCACAGGCCCTGGGCCCGCAGCAAGCCCTTGGCAGTTGGTGCTGCGCGGCTGGGGCGTCAACACCGTCAACCCCAAAGGCACGGTTTTTTTGTTGGCCGTGGTGCCGCAGTTCTTGGACCTGGGCCAGCCGCTGTGGCCGCAGTACCTGGTGATTGGCGCCACGCTGGCCTTCACCGACCTGGTGGTGATGGCCGGCTACACCGCGCTGGCGGCCAAGGTGTTGGCGGCGCTGCAGTCGGGCGCCCGCATGCGCAGTCTCAACCGCTTGTTTGGCGCGCTGTTCGTGATGGCGGGGCTGGGGTTGGCGACCTTCAAGCCTGCCGCTTAAGTGGACTGAAGGCGGCCTCAGCCCGTCTCGTCATCGGGCGGCGTGGGCACACGGCTGGCCAGCACCTTGTCAATGCGCCTGCCGTCCAAATCGAGCACCTCAAAGCACCAACCCGCGCAGTTCACCCGCTCGCCCGTGTGCAGCAGGCGACCGCTGACGGTTTGCAGCAGGCCCGCCAAGGTGTTGTAGAGCGGCTTGTCTTCACCGGGCAGGGCCTTGATGTCCAGCCTGACCTTGAGCTCGGAGGCAGGCATCACGCCGTCGAGCAGCCAGCTGCCATCGGGCCGCTGCACCGCCCAGGCGTCCACCTGGGCCTCAGGCTGGAGCTCGCCGGTGATGGCTTCGAGCATGTCCAGGGGGGTCATCAGGCCCTGCACCACGCCGTATTCATCGACCACCAACAAAATGCGGGTCGAGCGTGTTCGAAATTGCTCCAGCAGTTCCATGCCACTGAGGGTTTCGGGCACAAAGACGGCGGGCAGGGCATGCGCGTCCATGCGGTCCGGCAAACCAGGGGCGCGGCCGCTGGCATCAAGCAAAGAGGCGATTTTGACCACACCCACCACGTCATCGAGGCTGCCCCGACACACCGGGTACCAAGAATGCCCGCTGGCCGAGGCCTTGGCCAGCGCTTGGGGCACGCTGTCGCTGGCGTCCAGCCATTGGATCTCGGAGCGTGGCCGCATCAAAGAAGGCAAGGTGCGCACGTCGAGCTGGAACACGTTTTGCACCATCTGGTGTTCATGCTCTTCGATCACGCCCGCGCTCACGCCTTCTTCCAGGCTGGCACTGATTTCTTCTTCGGTCACCGCCCGGCTCGAACCCGTGTCCACCCGCAACAGCTTGAGCACCGCTTGGGTGCTGACACTGAGCAAGCGCACAAAAGGCCGCGCTGCGGTGGCCACGCCCACCATGGGCCGTGAAATGTGGCGGGCCACCACCTCGGGGTAAATTTGGGCAATGCGCTTGGGCACCAGCTCGCCAAACACGATGGTGACGAAAGTGATGACCGTCACCACCAGCGCTGTGGCCACAATGTCTGCCGCACCATAGGGCATGCCTTGCAGTTGCAGCCAGTCCGACAGGGCGCCACTGAAGGCCGCTTCGCCAATGATGCCGTTGAGCATGCCAATCGAGGTGATGCCCACCTGGACCGATGACAAAAACTGCGTCGGGTTGTCCATCAGGCCCAGCGCGGCTTTTGCGCCCTTGTCGCCTTCTTCGGCGGCGGCCAGCAGCCTGGCCTTGCGGCTGGCGGCCAGCGCCATCTCTGACATGGCAAAAGCGCCATTGAGCAGGGTCAGAAAAACAATGAGGAGCAGGTCCATGGGCAGGTGGTGACAATCTGGGCCATGGCACTGTACTTGATTGGTGATTTACAAGGCTGTCTGGGGCCACTGGAGCGGCTGCTGGACTTGGTGGATTTTTCCCCCAGCCGCGACACGCTCTACCCCTTGGGCGACCTGGTCAACCGCGGCCCGGATTCGCTGGGCGTGCTCCAACGCCTGATGGCGCTGGGCGATGCGGCGCAACCCATTTTGGGCAACCACGACCTGAACCTCTTGGGCGTGGCCGCTGGCCTGCGCCGCGTGCATGCGAACGACACACTGGCCCCCATCTTGGCCAGCAGCGAGCGCCAAGTGCTGCTGGACTGGGTGCGCCAGCAGCCGCTGGCGCGCCAGGTGCACGGCTGGCTGTTGGTGCATGCCGGGGTGCTGCCGGGCTGGACCAGTGCGCAAGCGCTGGCCTTGGCTGGCGAGGTGCAAGCCATGCTGCAAGGTGCGGATCACTTGGCGTTTTTGGCGCACATGTATGGCAACCAACCTGAGCAGTGGACCGATCAGCTGAGCGGCTGGGAGCGGCTGCGCGTGGTGGTCAATGCGCTCACGCGCCTGCGCTTTTGCACGCCTGAAGGCGCCATGGAGTTCGCCCATTCCGGCCCAGCGCACACCGCCCCGGCAGGCCACCTGGCCTGGTTCGAGGTGCAGGGCAGGCTCACCCAAGGCCAGCCCATTGCCTTTGGCCACTGGTCCACCCTGTCACTGGACCAGCCCGATCAACAACCCCAGCTTAAAAACCTGACCCTGGGTCTGGACACCGGCTGCCTTTGGGGCCGCCGCTTGAGCGCGGCCAAATTGGGGCCGGGACCTGGGGAGTTTGAGTTGTTCAGCGTGGCCGGCGACGCACCGCAGCGCTGAATCCCCGAATGGGGCCATAGTCCCAGCTCAACGCGGTCTGAGCACCTGACCGGTTTGGGTGTCAAAACGCACGGTGCTCACCTGGCCGTTGTGGCCTGGGAAATCCACAAACACCGCACGCACCAGCCAAGGCGCAAGCTGCGCCAGGGGCAAGCTGGCGTCGGCCTCGTGGCGGGCGGTGGACTCGAAGACCGTGCGCAGCGGCTGGGGCTGGGCCGCCGCGTCCAAGAGGCGCAGGCGCAAGGTGCTGACCTGCACCGCCGCCAGCAGCTGCTGGTGACCCACCAGGCGAGGGCCCGAAGGATCTGGCCCCCAGTAAGCCGGATGCAGGCGACCGGCTCTGTCGCGCCAAGCGGGCCGAAACACAGGCACCTCTTGGTACACGGGGCGCAGGACAGCTCGGCTGTCGAGCTGGGCCGAGATCGACATGTCCACTTGGATGCGTGCAGCCTGCCCGGGCCCCGCGCGCTGGAGGCCCAGGCGGTGCAGCTCGGCGGCCACCGCAGCTTCATAGCTCGCCTGCTCGAGCTCGCGGCTGGGGTCCACCGGCCGCACAAACGCGAAACTGGACTGCGCCAGCTCCGGGCTCCAGGCCTGGAATCGAGTGACCTGGGTGCTCAAGGTCG
>CANHKH010000290.1 GCA_947460165.1 Comamonadaceae bacterium | reverse complement strand
GCCGGTCGACATTCAGCTGCAAGACACTTACTACGTGGTGGCGCAATTCCATTACGTGCTGGTGGCTGGGTCGTTGTTTGCCATGTTTGCCGGGTTTTATTACTGGGTGCCCAAGTGGACCGGCGTGATGTACAACGAAACGCGCGGCAAGATTCACTTTTGGTGGACGCTGATTTCGTTCAACATCACCTTCTTCCCCATGCACTTCTTGGGCCTGGCCGGCATGCCTCGCCGTTACGCCGACTACCCCATGCAGTTTGCCGATTTCAATGCACTCGCTTCGGTGGGCGCCTTTGCTTTCGGTATTGCACAGGTTTATTTCTTCTTGTTTGTGGTTTTGCCTACCATGCGCGGCCAGGGTGAAAAAGCGCCGGCCAAGCCATGGGAAGCGGCCGAAGGCTTGGAGTGGGAAGTGCCCTCTCCTGCGCCTTTCCACACCTTTGAGACACCGCCCAAGTTGGACGCGACAGCGACCAAAGTGATTGCTTGAATTTCTACCAACCCCTCACGCCATGACACCTGAGCAATCAAAAAACAACCGCCGTTTGGCATGGATTCTGGCGTCAGTGGTTCTGGTTTTTTTCGTCGGTTTTATGGCCCGCATGGTGCTGGTGAACGGTTGATTGCGGTGGCCAGCCCTTTGAAAGACTGACATGGGTGTAAAGCGCGAAAACATTCGCATGATGGGCAAGCTTGGCGTGATCGTGCTGGGCATGTTCGGCTTTGGTTATGCCCTGGTGCCCCTGTACATCGCTATTTGCGAGATGACGGGCATCAATGTGTTGGCCCTGGGTGACAAACTCATTCCTGGGGCCAGCTCCTCTCAGGCGGCCAACTCACAGGTGGACCGCAGTCGTTTGATCACGGTGGAGTTTGACGTCAATTCCCGTGGTCCTTGGGACTTCAAGCCGGCTGTGCGCTCGCTTCAAGTTCACCCTGGTGAATTGACCACGGTGATGTACGAATTTCAAAACGTGCAAAACCGCACCATGGCTGCCCAAGCCATTCCCAGTTACGCCCCCAAGCAATCGAGCTCGCATTTCAACAAGCTAGAGTGTTTTTGCTTCACCCAATACACCTTGGCACCGGGCGAGAAAAAAGCCTGGCCAGTGGCTTTTGTGATCGATGGCAAGTTGCCCAAAGATGTCACCACCATCACCTTGTCGTACACCTTTTTTGAGGTCGGTGGCAAGACCCCGGCGGCACCCGTGGCGCCATTGAGTGCCCCTAAAGCCGCAGTGGCTCCAACAGGGGTCTTGGGTTTGGCCGGAGCAGGTGCATGAGTGTGCAGACCGAGCCGCCTCTCAAGCCCTCGTTTTGGCTCAGTGTCAAGGCGGTTGTTTGGTCTTTTGTGGGTTTGCGCAGCCGGCAAGCTTTTGAGCAAGAGACCCATCGCATCAATCCCTTGCATGTCGTGTTGGTCGGATTGATGGGTGTTTTTGTGTTTGTGGGTGGCTTGATTGCGCTGGTCAATTGGACAGTGCAGTGATGAGCTAGACAAGTGCAGCTGGAATCAACGCCCAGGCGGCGAGGCAGCACAGTTTTTTGAATTGAATTTGAGAGAACCAAGAGGAATCAGTATGTCGTCAGTCACACACGGGTCTACGCCCTACTACTTTGTGCCCAGCGCGTCCAGCCATCCGGTGATGGCCGCGATTGGTTTGTTCTTTGTGATCCTGGGTGCGGGTCAGTGGGTCAACGGCGTGGGCTGGGGGGCTTACGCACTGGTTTTTGGCTTGGTGTGGTGGTTGTCGGTGCTGTTTCAGTGGTTCAAGCAATCGATCTCAGAAAGCGAAGGCGGACTCTACAGCGACCGCATAGACATGTCTTTCCGCTGGAGCATGAGCTGGTTCATCTTCTCTGAGGTGATGTTTTTCGGCGCCTTTTTCACCGCTTTGTGGTGGGCCCGTTCGCACTCTGTGCCCGCGCTGGGCAGCTTGGAAAACGCCTTGCTGTGGCCGGATTTCCGCGCCATTTGGCCCACCGCTGAAATTGGCGCCACTGCATCGCCTGCCGGCATCGTCGAGGCCTTCTCCACGGTGGGTCCTTTTTGGCTGCCCACCATCAACACGGCTTTGCTGCTGACTTCGGGCGTGACTTTGACCATTGCGCACCACGCTTTGCGCGAAGGTCACCGCGCCAAAACCATTTCCTACATGTGGTTGACGGTGGTGCTCGGCATGGTGTTTTTGGGCGTGCAAGGTTACGAGTACTTTCACCTCTACAGCGATTTGAACCTCAAGCTCAACTCGGGCATTTATGGTTCGACCTTTTACATGCTCACAGGCTTTCACGGCTTCCATGTGTTTGTGGGCATGTTGATGTTGCTGTTCATCACGCTGCGTTTGCAAAAAGGACACTTCACCCCTGATCGCCATTTTGGTTTTGAGGGTGCGGCCTGGTACTGGCATTTCGTCGATGTGGTTTGGTTGGGCCTTTACATCCTGGTTTACTGGCTGTGAACCCGGCAGGGCCATGGCCCTGCGCCTGGTTGGAGCAACAAAAAAGGCCGCAAAGCGGCCTTTTTTGTTGAATTTGACGCACCCTGACGTCGATTTATTCAGCCTTGAATTAACCCAAGGGCAGGCCTTTGGGCTGGATGTAACCGAGCTTGTAAGCGAGCAACACGCACAAAAATAAGGCCACTGAAAAACCGACCCTGAATGCCAGTGCCTTGGCCATGTGGTTGGTTTTGGGCTTGCCTTTGGTGCCATCTTTCATCATGAAGTACAGGGCGCTGGCCAGCGCCCCCAAAATGCCAACAAAGGCCAGTGCAATCAGGTATGACATGACTCCAATTATCAACCCATGACCGATTCAGCGCATGCCAGCCCCCCCGCCAGCGCCTTGCCGCGCTGGCGCTCCGCTCGCTTTTGGGTGATGACCGTGGCCACCTGGGCCATGGTGGCCTTGACTTTGTCGCTGGGCCGTTGGCAATTGAGCCGGGCCGACTTCAAGCTTGAGCTCGCTCAGGCCCAAGCGGCCAGGGGGCAAGAGCCGGCCTTGAGCGAGAGCGCTTTGATCCAAAGTCCCGATGGGGGTCTGAACCTGCACCGGCGGGTGGTGCTGCAAGGCCAGTGGCTGAGCAACCACACCGTCTACTTGGACAACCGCCCCATGCAGGGCCGGACCGGCTTTTGGGTGTTGACGCCTTTGAAGTTGGCAGGCTCGTCGCGCGTGATTGTGGTTCAACGCGGATGGGTGCCCCGTGACTTTGCCGACCGCAGTCGCTTGGCGCCCGTTCAAACGCCAGCCGGCCTTGTGGAGGTGCAAGGCCGCATGGCCCTGTCGCCTGGCAAGCTATATGAGTTCAAGGGGGAAGAACTTGGGCGAATCCGGCAAAATCTGGACTTGAACGGATTTCGCACGGAGACTGGCCTTGATCTGCTGAGTGCCTTGGTTGTTCAGACCGGCGCACCCAGCGAAGGATTGCAGCGCCAGTGGGATGCGCCCAACACCGGGGTCGACAAACACCACGGTTACGCTTTTCAGTGGTTTGCTTTATCGGCGCTGCTGGTCGGTTTGTACGCTTGGTTCCAAGGGTTGGCGCCCCTGCTCGCGCTCAGAAAAAACAAGCCTTCGCCCGATTGAACCTCACCCTTTGACCATGTCATCAGCACCCCAATTTCCTCCTCCGCTGGACCAGCCTTTGGGTTTGACCGTGCACGCCATGCCCACCCCAGACCAAGCGGCCGTGTTGCAGCGCTCTCGCATGGGCCGCTGGAAGATGGTGTTTATTTTGCTGATCTGCGCCTCGCCGGTGATCGCCTCTTACCTCACTTACTACCTGATACGGCCTGAAGGCAGGCGCAATTTTGGTGAATTGATCACGCCCGCCCGCCCCTTGCCCGAGCTTCAAGCCACCGGCTTGGACGGCGCCCCCGTGGCGCTGAACGCCCTGAAAAACCAATGGCTGTTGGTGTCCGTGGCTCCTGCAGCCTGCGATGCCGTGTGCCAAGAAAACCTGTACTTTCAGCGCCAAATGCGCGAATCCTTGGGCCGCGAAAAAGAGCGCATGGACCGTGTGTGGCTGGTCAGTGACAATGGCGAGGTGTCTGTGATGCTGGCGCCTGCACTGGAGGGAGCTACCGTGCTGCGCGTGCCGGCCGACCGCCTGGCCGCTTGGCTGGCACCCGCTGCCGGCCATCAACTGGCCGAGCACCTTTATGTGGTGGACCCCATGGGCAACTGGATGATGCGCTTTCCTGCCAAACTCGACTTGGCCACCGCAGCCAAAGCCAAGAAAGACTTGGAGCGGCTGCTTCGTGCCTCCAGCAGTTGGGACCAGCCTGGACGCCCTTGACGCCTTGAACACCTGTCATGCCTGAACAAGTTCTCTACGATTTCGGTCCCACCGGTCGCCTGATGCTCATGGGGGTGCTGCTGGCCCTGGGCCCCTTGGCCTGGGTCTGGCTGCGCCAACGCCATGCCGCGCCCGCCAAGCGACTGCGTGCGTTGACCCTGCTGACCTTGTTTTTGACCTTTGATTTGGTGCTCTTTGGCGCCTTCACCCGCCTGACCGATTCCGGTCTGGGTTGCCCGGACTGGCCAGGCTGCTACGGCAGTGCCAGCCCATTGGGCGCCAAACAAGAAATTTCCCAAGCCCACGCCGCCATGCCCTCCGGTCCGGTGACCCCGACCAAAGCCTGGATTGAAATGATTCACCGCTACCTTGCCACCGGCGTGGGCGTGCTGATCATGACCCTGGCCCTGGCCACTTGGGTGGTGTGGCGCCGTGCAAAGCGAAACCCCGGACAAGCTGCCGGACAGCTTTTGCCAGCTGTCTCGCCCCTGTGGCCGGCATTGACGCTGGTCTGGGTCTGTTTGCAAGGCGCATTTGGTGCGCTGACCGTGACCATGAAGCTGTTTCCCTTGATCGTCACCATCCACTTGTTGGGCGGCATGGGGCTGCTGGCTCTG
>CANHKH010000289.1 GCA_947460165.1 Comamonadaceae bacterium | reverse complement strand
TGTGCTTCTCCTGGCGCTGCGCCCGGGCAGCAGCGCTTCCATCAGGGTGCGGGTGATCACGCCCTGGGGGCGCCACATCATGAGCAGCACCACCGCCAGGCCAAACACCATGTAACGCCCGCCCTCCAGAAATTTGAGCGAGGGGTCCAACTCTGACAATTTGCGCAGGCCCTCGGGCACCAGCGTGAAAAACAAGGCGCCAAAGAGCGGGCCCCACACGGTCTGGGTGCCGCCCATCAGCACATAGAGCAGCACGTAAATGCTGAACAACACGCCGGTGGACTGCACATCAATGAAGTTGAACTGATGCACCAAGAGGCCACCGCCCAAGCCGCCAATGGCCCCGCCTATGGTGAAGGCCACCACTTGCGTCAGCCGCAGGTTCACGCCAAACAAATTGGCGACGCTCTCGTCGTCATGCAAAGCGCGCACAGCCAGGCCAAAGCGGGTGCGCATCAGCCACACCATCAGCAGCACCACCGCCGCGGCGCAAGGCACCACCACGGGCAAACCGGCGTAGGCCATGACCGACAGGCCGGCCGCGCCCCCCAAGGACGGGATGTTGAGCAAGACCCCGGCCACCACCTCGGCAAAGGCAAAGGTGGCCAGCACCATGTAGATGCCGCGCGTGCGCAAAATGGCAAAGGAGATTAAAAACGCAATCAGCCCGGCCATGGCGGCCC
The DNA here is from genome assembly GCA_947460165.1 of Comamonadaceae bacterium. Lineage (GTDB taxonomy): Bacteria > Pseudomonadota > Gammaproteobacteria > Burkholderiales > Burkholderiaceae_C > Polaromonas. The sequence continues at coordinate 4,240 of CANHKH010000289.1, read as the reverse complement.
CGGCCAAGAGCGCAGGCGCCAGCGACCAGTCCCCCAAGGAGGTCAGCGCGCCAGCGGTGTAAGCGCCCAGCAGCACAAAACCGGCCACGCCCAAATTGAGCAAACCCGCAGAGGCAGGCATGAACACCGCATACGCCACCACCACGTTGATGGACAACATGGCCAGCAAACCACTCAAGTAGCCCGACATCAAAATTTCCCCTTGCCCAACTGGGTTTGACCAAACAGCCCGGTGGGCCGCACGATGAGAATGAGCAAGAGCAGGCCCCAGACGGGGATTTTTTCAATCTCTGCGCCAAAGGTGCTGATGGCCAGGACCTTGACCAGGCCCACCACCAGGCCGCCGGCAATGGCGCCCCAAATGTTGCCCAGCCCGCCCAGCACCATGGCAGCAATGGCGTCGGTGGCAATGGCATCGCCCATGAAAGGCGTCACGGTGCCATAACTGAAGGCATAAAGAATGCCTGCAAAGGCCGACAGCATGCCGGCAATCACAAACACCAGTGGCACGATGCGTTGCACCTCCACGCCCATGAGCGAACTGGCGTTGGGGTTCTCGGCAATCGCCCGCAAGGCCCGCCCCAAGCGGGTGCGCTCGAGCACGGCTTTCAGCAGCACCACCAAACCAATGGCCAAGAACAAACTGACCAGGTGAGGTATGCCAAATATCAGGCCACCCCACTCCAAATTGGTGTTTTTGAAGGGCAATTCAAAGCGCTGCGGGTCGCTGCTCCACAGGGCAGAAGCCCCGTGCTCAAACACAATGAGAAAACCCAGCGAACTCACCAGGGGCAGCGCATGCTCGGTGGCATCGCCAAAGCGCGCTTTCATGTAGCGGTAGGTAAAGCGCTCAATCAGCAAAGAGGCCAACACCGCCACCCCAATGCCCACCATCACCGAGGGCAACCAGTGCCAGCCCAGGCCCAAAAAGTGCGGCCCTGCCGTCGACAGTGCCCAGGTGACCATGCCCGCCAACATGAACAGCGCCGGAATGGTGAAGTTCAAAAAGTTGAGCATGCCTATGGTGAGCGTGAAAGCCACCGCCACAAAGGCCAAGATGCCGCCGAGCAAGATGCCGTTGATGATTTGCTGAAGAAGTTGCATGGCCCTAGCCTCGCAAGATGAATGCCCGCAGGCTGGGGGATGCTGCGCCCCGACATGGGGCGCAGGAGCTTGTGCGCAAAGCGGTGCAGTTCATGCGATGTGCGACTGGTGGTTGTCCATGTACCACTCGGCAATTTCTTCGCGGGTGGTCCACCACACGTCGGGGTGGCTCTTGGCGTGGGCCAAAAACTCTCTGAAGCAAGGCATGCGGTGCGGGTGGCCAGAGACATGCGGGTGCAAGCCCACGCTCATGATGCGGCCGGACTCGGCGCCTTCGCGGTACAGCTCGTCAAACTGGTCTTTGAGCATGCGCGCGGCGTCCCAGGTGGTCATGGCGCGGCGGTGGAAAAAGGTGAAGTCGTTGACCTCAATGGTGTAGGGCACATTGACGATGTGGCCTGCCGGTGTGTGTATCAGGTAGGGCTGCTCGTCGTTCATGTAGTCGCAAAAGAACTTCAGGCCGCGCTCGGCCAAGATGTCTGGCGTGTTGGGCGTGCTGCGCAGCGACGACGACAGCCAGCCCTTGGCCTTGCGGCCCACCACCTGCTCGTAGACCTTGAGCGTGGCGTCGATCAGCTCGCTTTCTTTGGGCTTGTCAAAGGTGTAGCGCGTGAGCAGCTCGCCTTGCTCGTAGTTGTGCGGCACGATCTCCCAGCCGCGGGCCATGGCGTGCTCGATGATCTCTGGCCGCTCCAGCATGGTTTTGGCGTTGGCGGTGCAGGAAAAGGGCACGCCCATCTCCTCGAACAGCTTGAACATGCGCCACACGCCCACCCGCTGGCCGTACTCGCGCCAGGTGAAGTTGGGGAAATCGGCCACATTGCCGGGCAGCGGGTCGGGCAGCATGGGCGGGCCACCGGCGTAGTTGGGCTCAGTTCCCTCGCGGGTGAGGTCCCAGTACTCGCAGTTCATGGTGATGATGACGGCCAGCTTTTTGCCGCCAGGCCAGCGCAGGGGTTGGCGCTTTGGCAGAGGGACCCAGGGGTAATGCATGTGATTTTTCTCCTAAACTGAAATAGCGTTTGCCGCGCTTGAGGCGACAAAGCGATGATTGAACAACTGTTTGGAGCCCCCATGAGCCCCCTGAAAATTGGCGACTTTGACGTCCACCGTGTGATCGAAACCGAAGGACCGTTCGCTCCCGTCAGCATGCTGCTGCCCGGCGTGGACATGGCCCGCCTGGAGGCGCAGGCGCATTGGTTGCGCCCGCAGTTCTTGAGCGCCGACAACTTGGCGGTGATGAGTTTTCACAGCCATGTGCTGCGCACCGGGCGCCACAATGTGTTGATTGACGCCTGCGTGGGCAACGACAAAGAGCGGCCCCTGCGCGCGAGCTGGCACCACCAGCAGTTTGGCTATTTGCATGCCTTGGCCCAGGCCGGCTTGCAGCCCCAAGACATTGACTTTGTCTGCTGCACCCACCTGCACGCCGACCATGTGGGCTGGAACACCCAGCTGCGGGACGGCCGTTGGGTGCCCACTTTTCCCAAGGCACGCTATGTGTTTGGCAAAACCGAATACACCCACTGGGAAGCGGCCCACCGCCAAGCCCTGGCCGAGGGCGCGGCCGTGCCCAACCACGGCTCGTTTGCCGACAGCGTACTGCCCGTGATGGACGCGGGCCAGGCCGAGCTGGTCAATGAAGACTTTGAATTTGAAGAAGGCGTGGCCTTGCAACACGCGCCCGGCCACACGCCGGGCACCTGCTGCGTGCATGTGCACAGCCGGGGCCAGCGCGGCATTTTCAGCGGCGACATTTTGCACACGCCGGTGCAGCTGGTGGACACCACCTTGAACTCGCGCTTTTGCCACGACCCCGCCCAGGCCGTGGCCACACGCCAGCGCTTGGTGGAGTCCGTGGCCGACACGTCCACGCTGCTGATGACGGGGCACTTTCCCCACAGCACAGGCGGCCGTGTGGTCAGCACGGACTCTGGCCTGGCTTGGCAGGGGGTGTCTTGAGCGCTGGGCCATCACATCAGCGCAGGCAGTGGCTGTGAGGGGCTTTGGGCCCCGGCTGCGGCTTCTTGCGGGGGCAAGGCCGTGTTCCACAGCCTGGCGGTGTAGCGCCGCCCCGTCAGCTCGGCCGGGGCGCGCACCAAGTACTCGATGGGCGCGCGCATCAGGGCTGGCGAGAGCAAGTTGCCGTCGGCGCCGCGCCGGTCTGGCCCAAAGCCGGGCAGCAAGCGGGTGTCGGCCGCGCCGCCTGGCAAGAGCACGTTGACGCTGACGCCCGTGCCCGCCAAATCTTTGGCCCAAATCACACTCATGGCTTCCAAGGCCGCCTTGCTCGGGCCATAGGGGCAGTAACCGGTGCGCACCATGGTGACTTGGCTGGTGGAGATGTTCACCACCCTGCCCCAGCCTTGGGCCACCATCAGCGGCACGCAGGCGCGGGCCATCAAAAACGAGCCCTGCACATTGGCCTGCAAGATGTTGGCCACGCCTTGCGGGTCGGCCTGCCAAAACAGCGCAGGCCGGGTGTTGAAGTCGGGGCTGATCTCCAGCATGCCGCGGCCGGCGTTGTTGATCAGCACGTCCACACTGCCAAATTCATCCACACAGCGCCTGGCCACACGCTGGCAATCGTCCCAATCGGCCACGTCGGCCACCTCGGCCACAGCGCGCGGCTGGGACTGGTCCTGGTTCCAGACCTGACAGGACTGGCTCAATTCCTCAGAGGCACGGGCGCCCGTGACCACCACGCGGTGTCCGTCTGCCACCAAGGCGTCGGCCATTTCCCAGCCCAGGCCGCGCCCGCCGCCCGTGACGATGATGTTGAGCGGGCGCTCGGGCATGAGTGGCAAAGGCATCACAGCAGCTCCAGGGGCATGAGTGGTCGGGGCGCCATGGCCTTGGGCCTGGCGGTGATGATGTGGGTTTGCACGCACAAGCGCGCCAACAGCGGATCGCCCGCGCGCAGCGCCTCAATCAGCTCCCAGTGCTGCTCGTTGGAGCGACGTATGCGCACCTCGCCAGGCCAGGCGTGCTGCTTGATGGTCACCAGCGGCAGCTCAATGAGCGAGCGGGTCAGCGCCTGCAAGCGCTTGGAGCCGCTGGCCTGCAACAAAATATCGTGGAACTTGGTGTTGCTGACCTGGAACTGGGCAAAGCGCTGGGCGTCAGACTCGGCGGG
>CANHKH010000288.1 GCA_947460165.1 Comamonadaceae bacterium | reverse complement strand
TGAACTACCGGCCCGTAGACTTTGCCCTTTACCAACAGCGCCTGCAGCGCTTTGAATTTGACATGACCAGCATTGCCTACGGCGGCACGCACAGCCCCGGCCAGGAGTACGCAGACCTCTTTGGCAGCAAGGCCGCCGCCACCGAAGACTCGGGCAACCTGGCCGGCGTGGCCAGCCCGGCGGTGGACGATTTGATCGCCCGCATGGTGTCGGCCAAAACGCAGGCGCAAATGCAGCCCGCCTGCCGCGCCTTGGAGCGGGTCATCACCCACAGCCACTACCTGGTGCCACAGTGGTCGGCGCCCACGCACCGCATGGCTTTCAACCAAAAACGCCTGGCCCGACCCGAGGCCATGCCGCCTTACGCCACGGGTGAAGGCTGGGCCATCATGACCTGGTGGGCGCGCTGATGCTGGCTTACATCCTCAAACGCATCTTGCTCATGATCCCGACCCTGCTCGGGGTGCTGCTGATCACCTTTGCGGTGGTGCAGTTTGTGCCGGGCGGGCCGGTGGAGCAGTACCTGGCCGAGGCCAAGGCTGGCGCTGGCGGCGGCGCCGAAAGCGGGGGCTTGACTTACCGGGGCGGGCAGGGGGTGGACCCCAAGCGCTTGGAGCAAATCAAGGCGCTCTATGGCTTTGACAAGCCGGCCCATGAGCGCTTTTTGCAGATGTTGGGCCAGTTTGCGCGCTTTGACCTGGGCAAAAGTTTTTTCCAGAACAAGGCCGTGTCCGAGCTGGTCATTGAAAAACTGCCGGTGTCTATCAGTTTGGGGCTGTGGACCTTTTTCATCAGCTACCTGGTGGCCGTGCCCCTGGGCGTGGCCAAGGCGGTGCGGGCGGGGTCGCGCTTTGACTTTGTCACCACGCTTTTGGTCTTGGTGGGTTATGCCATCCCGGGCTTTGTGCTGGGCGTGGTGCTTCTGGTGGTGTTTGGCGGGCAATTGCAGTGGTTTCCGCTGCGCGGCCTGACTTCGAGCAACTGGGAGGAGCTGAGCTGGGGGGCGCGCATCGTCGACTACCTCTGGCACATCTGCCTGCCCGTCACGGCCATGGTGCTGGGCAGCTTTGCCGTGACCGCCATTCTCACCAAAAACGCCTTTTTGGAAGAAATTCGCAAGCAGTACGTGGTGACCGCCCGGGCCAAGGGGCTGGCCGAGCGGCAGGTGCTCTACAAGCATGTGTTTCGCAACGCGCTGATTCCCATCGTCACGGGTTTTCCGGCCGCCTTCATTGGTGCTTTTTTTGCCGGCTCGCTGCTGATTGAAACCTTGTTTTCGCTCGACGGCCTGGGCCTGCTCAGCTACGAAAGCGTGATCCGCCGGGACTACCCCGTGGTCATGGGCACCCTGTATTTGTTCACCCTGATTGGCCTGGTCACCAAGCTGATCAGCGACCTTTGTTATGTGTGGGTAGACCCCCGTGTCCGTTTTGACTGAGTTTTCAAAATCCGCCAGCCCTTCGCGCCGCGCTTGGCAGCGCTTCAAACGCAACCGCCTGGGCTTTTGGAGCTTGCTGGCCTTTGTGGTTCTGGTCGCTATGAGCTTGGCCGCTGAGCTGGTGTCCAACGACAGGCCGCTGGTGGTGCGCTATCAGGGCGAGCTCTACTTTCCCATGGTCAAGGACTACCCGGAAAAAACCTTTGGTGGCGACTTTGAAACCGCCACCGACTACCACGACCCCTTCATCAGGCAAAAGCTGGCTGAACCCGGCAACTGGGCCGTGTTTGCGCCCAACCCGTACGGCCCCAAAAGCATCAATTACTTTGCCAAAGAACCCAACCCCTCGCGTCCCACGCGGGACAACTGGCTGGGCACCGACGACAGGGGGCGCGATCTGCTGGCCCAGCTCATTTACGGCTTTCGCGTCAGCGTGTTGTTTGCCCTGGCTTTGACCGCCACCGGCGTGTTCTTGGGCATTTTGACGGGCGCCATCCAGGGCTACTTTGGCGGCAAAACCGATTTGGCTTTTCAGCGCTTCATGGAAATTTGGGGCTCCATGCCCGAGCTCTACCTCTTGATCATTTTCAGCGCCGTGTTTGCGCCCAGCATTGCCTTGCTGCTGCTGCTCTTGAGTTTGTTTGGCTGGTTGGGCTTGTCCGACTATGTGCGTGCCGAATTCTTGCGCAACCGGCAAATGGACTATGTGCGCGCGGCCCGGGCCATGGGTTTGTCGCACTGGCAAATCATCACCCGCCATGTGCTGCCCAACAGCCTCACCCCGGTGGTCACCTTTTTGCCTTTTCGCATGAGCGCCGCCATTTTGGCGCTGACCTCGCTGGACTTTTTGGGCCTGGGCGTGCCGCCGGGCACGCCATCTTTGGGCGAGTTGCTCTCCCAAGGCAAAAACAGCATAGACGCCTGGTGGATCTCGCTGTCCACCTTTGCGGTGCTGGTGGGAACGCTCTTGCTGCTGACCTTCATGGGCGACGCTTTGCGTGACGCGCTGGACCCCCGAAAGGCCGAGCGATGAATCCACTTTTGCAAGCGCGCGACTTGACTGTGGCTTTTGGCGGCCAGGCGGTGGTGCACGGCATTGACTTTCACATCCATGCGGGCGAAAAGCTGGCCTTGGTGGGCGAGTCTGGCTCGGGCAAAACCGTCACGGCCTTGAGCCTGCTGGGCTTGGCCCAAGGCGCGCAGGTGACTGGGCAGGCCCTGTTTCAGGCCGGGGACCAGCCGCCGCGCGACCTGCTGGCCTTGAGCGAGCGCGAGTTGCGCGGGCTGCGCGGCCAAGACATTGCCATGATTTTTCAAGAACCCATGACCGCGCTCAACCCGCTGTTTTCAGTGGGCGAGCAGATCGCCGAGGTGCTAGAGCTCAAGCAAGGCCTGGACAAGCGCTCGGCCTGGGCAGCGGCCGTACAAGCCCTGGCCGACACCGGCATTCCCGAGCCCGAGCGCCGAGCCAAGGCCTTTCCTCACCAGCTCTCGGGCGGTCAGCGCCAGCGCGCCATGATCGCCATGGCCCTGGCCTGCCAGCCCCGCTTGCTGCTGGCCGACGAGCCCACCACCGCGCTGGACGTGAGCTTGCGTTCGCAAATTTTGGAGCTGCTCGCCGAGCTCCAGCAAGCGCGCGGCATGGCGGTGCTGCTGATCACCCACGACTTGAACCTGGTGCGCCGCTTTGCCGACCGGGTGGCCGTGATGGAGCGCGGCCTCATCGTGGAGCACGGCCCGGTCAGCGAGGTCTTTGCCCGCCCCCAACATGCTTACACCCGCAAGCTGCTCGACAGCGTGCCCGAGCGCCAGATCGTGGAGGCCCAGGCGGGCCCACCCTTGTTGCCTTGGGCAAAGGCCAGTCAATTGCGGGTGAGTTACCGCGTGAGCAGGCCTGGCGTGCGCGGCTGGTTCAAGTCGGGCGAGTTTGTGGCGGTCAAGGGTGCCGATTTTGAGATTGCCCCTGGCCAGACCCTGGGCGTGGTGGGCGAATCCGGTTCTGGCAAGTCCACCCTGGCTTTGGCCCTGCTGGGCTTGCAGCCTTGCCAAGGCGAGTTGTTGCTGGGCGGCGTGCGCTGGAGCGGCCAGCTGGCCACTGACAAAGCCTTACGGCGCCAGGTGCAGGTGGTGTTTCAAGACCCCTTTTCATCGCTCTCGCCGCGCCTGACGGTTGAAGAAATTGTGGGCGAGGGCTTGTGGGTGCACCACCCCCAGCTGTCTGCCGAGCAACGCCGCCAGCAGGTGAGCCAGTCCTTGGCCGAGGTGGGTTTGGACGAGGCGCAGTTCCCCGGACTCTTGCAGCGCTACCCGCATGAATTCTCGGGGGGACAGCGCCAGCGCATTGCCATTGCGCGGGCCTTGGTGGTCCAGCCGCGCCTCTTGGTGCTCGACGAGCCCACCAGCGCGCTGGACGTGACCGTGCAAAAACAGGTGCTGGCCTTGCTGCAAAGCCTGCAGCGCGAACGCGGTTTGAGTTATTTGCTGATCACCCACGATGTGGCGGTGATCCGGGCCATGGCCCACCATGTCTTGGTCATGAAAGACGGCCAGGTCCTGGAATCGGGCCCTGCGCTGCAGGTGCTGGCCTCGCCTGCCCACCCCTACACCCGGCTGCTGACCGAGCAAGCCTGAACCACGCTGCCTATTTTCTAGGTGCTCTTGCGGTCCACAGCGCTGCGGAGGTCTTTTCCTGCAGTCATTTAGCGGTTACAATGCCAGCTTCACGACCAAATGGGCGGGTTTTCACCGGCCCATTTTTTTTGGTCGTTTGATTTTCGTGGCGGCGGCGCCAGGGGATCCAAAGCAGGGCAGTCTGGGGGTCTTTTTAGGCTCGCAGGCACACATTCACAGGCAGAGTAACTAGAGTTCGGGCGGTTCAAGGCCTCATGGCGCTTTCAGAGACGGTAGAGCAAACAGTGGCGGGTTTGGGTTATGAGCTGGTCGACATCGAGCGCACCGGCGGTGGACTCTTGCGCGTGACCATCGATCTGCCCTGGAGCCCAGGCGTTGAGCAGTTCATCAATGCCGAAGACTGTGAAAAAGTCACCCGGCAGCTGCAGTTTGTGCTCGAGGTGGAAGCGGTGGACTATGCCCGCCTGGAAGTGAGCTCTCCGGGCATTGACCGGCCGCTCAAGACAGAAAAAGACTTTGAACGCTTTGAAGGCGAGCTGCTGGATTTGACTTTGAAGGCGCCCATAGGCGCTGCAGCTGCCGGCTCGGGTGTGGCGGGCAACCGCAAAAAATTTCGCGGCCGCTTAGAGCGCGCCGCCTCGGGCTGGCAGCTGCTGTGGTCGCAAGAGCCCGAGCCCAAGCCAGGCCAAAAAGTCAGTAAAAAGAAGGTGCCCGCACCTCTGCAGGCGTTGGGCTTCACGCTCGACGAGATTGCTCAGGCGCGTTTGGCCCCCGTGGTGGACTTCAAGGGCCGCAAGCCTAAAGAGGTCAAGAATGAACCGATTGAGAAATAAGAGGAAAGGCAGGCTTGTGAAATGAATCGCG
>CANHKH010000287.1 GCA_947460165.1 Comamonadaceae bacterium | reverse complement strand
TGTCCGACCTGGGCGAGATGCTGTTTCTGCCCGCGCTGGCCGGCGCCATGCGCAGCCAGGCGCCGGCATCGCGCTTGTCCAACATCTCTGTGGCGTCCAATGACGTGGCCGCGGCGCTGGAAGCCCGGGAAATCGACATGGCCGTGGGCATTTTGCAAGCAAAGCACCGAGGCATCAGCTCCGAGTTGCTGTTCAGGGAGCACTACGTGGCCGTGGCAGCCAAGGACTGGCGGCCCGCGGGCGGCCAGCTGGGGGACACCCTGAGCCCGGCGCAATTGGCCCAGGCATCCTTTGTGGTGGCATCGCCCACGGCCACTTTTCATGCCAGCGTGGAGCAGATGCTGATCCGCATGAAGCTGCAAGAGCGCATCGTGCTGCGGGCCCGGCATTTCAGCGCGCTGCCCGACCTGGCACTGAACACCGACCTGCTGTCCATCGTGCCCGAGATGTATGCCCGCCGCCTGCTGCTGCGTTACGAGCTGCAGACTTGGCGAATTCCCGAGGCGCCGGCGTATGAGGTCAGGCTGGTCTGGCACAGCAGCACCGACCACGACCCCGCCCACCAATGGATGCGGGCACTGGTCAAGCACTTGTTCCAGCGACCGGTGAGCGCCGACGCGGCCTAAGGCGCCCACAGGTCGCAAGGCCCGGCTGCGACAGGCTGGCCACAAGAGTGCCGCGCCACGCTCCTAAAATAGTTGCCGGACCCGCCCTGGCTGCACCATCGCCGCTGACAGGGCAGTCGGCCTAAGACTGGCAGGCCCCAAAAGGGACAGGCGCGCAGGACCTGCGCTGCCGCCAGACCACAGCCCATGCTGTGGCGCGGCGCGGTGACTTCACTCCCCTCTGTAAAAACTGGACACCTTGCCCATGAGCCCCGCCTTGTTTTCCCGAGAACGCCTGATCCGATTTTCTGATTGCGATCCGGCCGCCATCGTTTTTTACCCGCAGTACTTCGTCATGTTCAATGGCTTGGTGGAGGACTGGTTCAACGAAGGGCTGCAAGTGGGCTACCAGCGCACCATCATCGAGCGCCGCATTGGTTTGCCCATCGTCAAGCTGGAGGCCGACTTCAAGGCCATCAGCAAAATGGGCGAACAGGTCATTCTTGCCCTGAACGTTGAACGCCTGGGCTCGCGCTCGCTGACCCTGCAATCGACCTGCACGGGCCTGAGCGACGGCGTGGTGCGCATGAGCATGCGCCAAGTGCTTGTGTTCATGTCGCTGGAGAACTACCAAGCCATGGAAATTCCCGAAGACATCCATGCGGCCATCAGCCACAACATGGCTGCCGGTGGCAACACTTGAGACAGGCGGCGCCGGCCTTCAGCCGCCGTGCGTCAAGCCGCCGTCGACCGCCAACTCCTGGCCGGTGATGAAGCGCGCCGCATCCGAGCTTAAAAAGGCCACCGCATCGGCCAGGGCATCGCAATCAAGTGGCTGGGGAATGCACTGCATGCCCTGGATCATGGCCTTGTAATCCTCGGGCAGGCGGCTGGACTGCAGGCCGTGCAGCACCACACCCGGAAGCACCGTGTTGACCGTGATGCCGTGCGGCCCCAGTTCGCGCGCCATGGACCGGCTCATGCCCATCATCGCGGCCTTGGTCGAGACATAGTGCAAAAACAAGGGCCGGCCCATGCGGTAGGTGCCGGAGGACACGTTGATGATGCGGCCCCAGCCTGCGCGCTTCATGTGCGGCAGCGCCTGGCGCGCGCAGTAAAAGGAACCAGTGATGTTGGTGTGAATCACCTCGTCCCACTCGTCCAGAGGAATCTCATCCATGGCCTTGTAGGTCAGCGAGGAAAACTTGGCGGCGTTGTTGACCAGGATGTGGACCGTGCCGAAATGCGCGCAAGCGGCATCGACCATGGCCTGCACGGAGTCGAGCTTTGCAATGTCCAGGGGCAGGGCCAGCGCCTGGCCGCCAGCGGCCTCGATCTCGCGGACCACCTCTTGCGCATTGGCCTCGACGACATCGGCCACCACCACCTGGGCGCCGGCTTGGGCCAGGCGCAGCGCGCAGGCGCGGCCAATGTTGCGGCCGCCCCCGGTGACCACGGCCACGCGCCCACCCAGGCGCAAAAAGTCTGCCGGTGCGCCGCTCACAGCAAAAAGGCGATGCCGGGCAGCTCGCTGTCGGAGTTGACCAGGTCCACCCGCTTGGCCGCGATGCGCAGACCTTCGGGACCGACGCGAAGGCGGTGCTCGACCAAGGCCGCCCAGGTGCGCTGGCGCTCCAGCCGGTATTCCACCAGCACCAAGGTGGAGGCCACCGTCACCTGCGCCGCGTCGGCAGACAGCACGCGGACGTTGCCCACCTGGTGGACGGTGCGCGCCAGCGGCTTGCGCGCGTGCGCGCGGCTGTGGGTGTATTGCTGCACGCGCAGCTCAAGCAGCACGCGGTCGTCGTAGATGATGGACGAAGTCTGGAAGGGGTCGGCCTGGTCCTGCTCCAGCGGCACCCAGTAAGTGGCGTCCTGGGTGTAGAGGTCCAGCCAGTCGGCACAGCGCTGCTTGTCCAACAACCAGGCCTCGTGGTGCAAGAGGTCTTGCGCCTGGGTCAGCAGGGCGGAATCGATGTGAGTGCTCATTGGGCCTCCGTCATGTACCTGAGCCATGCGCCAAACTGGCGGCGGATGAACACCTCGCTGGTGCCAGTGCCGCCACGAAGCGTGCCGTCCACGTCCGGCACGTCGCCGCCCAGACCGCGCGCGAGGTTGACCCACTCGGGCTGGCGGTTGCTCAGACCTGTCTGCACGCGGCCATAGACCTCCAGGTCGTCGGTCAGCACCCAGGAGGCGGTGCCGTTGACCACGTTGGAAAACGCCACGGTGTCGCGGAACATTTCGTCGGGCGCGCCCTTCAGGCGCACGTTGTAGGTGTAGACCACGGTTTTGTCGACGGCCAGGGGTTGCACGATGCGCACCTGCCGAAATTGGCTCATGAAAGAGACGTTGGGGTAAATGATGGTGTTCCAGCGCGTCACGCCCAGCACGCGGTCGGCCTCCTGCGAGCCCACGCGGCTTTCAAGCCGGCGGCGGTATTCCTGGAACACCGGGTTGTTCAGGCCCACCACCAGCCGGCTGTCGGAGTGGTAGTCGCCCATGTAGCCATGGCCCCAGTCGGTGGTCCACATGCCAATGGCCTCCCACACGGGCTCGGGCGCACCGTTTTGGCGCATTTGGCGCACAGAGATGTCGGAATACTTTTCAGGCTGACCGGGATCGGGGGCGCCCTGGGCCACATGCACCGAGGAGATGTGCACATAGTTGGGGTGCACGCCGTCGAGGTGGTTCTCGATCACCAGCTTCCAGTTGCCGTCATACACATGCTTGAACACGCCGCCGGCCATCTCCAGCTCGCCCTCGGGCGCGCGGTCGGCCAAGTCGTCAAAGGAGCTGCTCATGTGGCCCAGCCATTCTTTGAGGGCTGGCCCCTGGGCCGCCAGCGAGGCAAAGATGAAGCCCCGGTAGCTTTCCACCCGGGGCGCGCGGGCCAGGTTCAGCCGGTCTAGCACCTGGCGCGGCTCCTGTCCGTAGCCCTGCGGGGTAGGCACAGATTTGAGCGTGCCCCCGGTGTCGAAGGCCCAGCCATGGTAGGGGCAGACAAAGCTGTGGGCATGGCCTTTGGGGTTTTGGCAGAGCGTGGCGCCGCGGTGGGTGCAGCGGTTCATCAGCACCTGCACCTGCCCCTGGGCATCGCGCGTGACGATCACCTGCTCGCGCCCCATGCGGGTGAGAAAGTAGTCGCCCGCGGCCTGGACCTGGCTTTCATGGCCTAGCATCAGCCAGGCCGTGCCAAAGATCTTGTCCATTTCCAGCTCAAAAATAGCCGGGTCGCTGTAGACCGAATGGTGGACGCTGTCGCTGCGGACCAGGGGCCGGACATCGACGGTGGTGTGAACGCTCATGGATGGAACTCCTCGACTGGCACCCTTTTTTGCCACCAGCCATTGGCATACAAACGAAGGGCATTCGTTATTTTGTTCGATTGCACCATATTCGCAAGTCACCACAGGCATGGATTGATTGGGGTAAATACCGCCCCCGCAGAATTCTTGACAAGCGAATGGCATTCATTATCATCGGCCAAGCCGCATCCACCGGCATCCACCCCAAACCGGAGGTCTCCATGATTCGTTCTTTCTGCCTGGCAATGGCCAGCATGCTGGCCCTGAGCGCACCCGCCTCGGCCCAGACCGTGCTGCGCCTCAATGGCTGGCTGCCCCCCACCCACCCCATCATGACCCGCACCCTCAAGCCCTGGGCCGAGGAGGTCAACAAGGTCACGCAAGGCCGCGTGCGCATCGATGTCACGGCCAGCAGCATGGGCCCACCGCCCACCCAGGTCGACATGGTGCGCGACAACGTGGTGGACATGGTCTTCAGCGTGCACGGCTACACGCCCCAGCGCTTTGTGCTGGCCCGGGTCGGCGAGCTGCCCTTTTTGTCAGACCTGTCTGAACCCCTGTCGGTGGCGCTGTGGCGCGTCACGGAAAAGCATTTCGCCGGCAAGGACGAGCACGCTGGCATGCAGCTGCTGGCCCTGTGGGCGGCCCAGCCCGGCCGCGTGTGGACCACCAAAAAACCCTTGAAAACGGTCAAGGACTGGGAAGGCATGAAGTTCGCCGGTGGCGCGGCCATCAACGTGGACATTGCCAAGGCCCTGGGTGGCGTGGGCATCCGGGCCGCCGGCCCGCAGGCGTCTGAGATGGTCCGCCGCGGCGTGGCCGATGGCTTGTTCATCGACGCCTCGTCCTTCACCGATTTTTCCCTGGCCGGCACCATCAAGCATGTGCTGGACTTTCCCAAGGGCATTTATTCAGCCACCTTCTTCCTGGGCATGAACAAGGCCAAGTGGAATGCGCTGAGCGCCGAGGACCGCGCCGCCATCCAGAAAATTTCGGGCGAGACGCTCTCGCGCGCAGCCGGCCGCAACTGGGACGC